>CBDUZK010000089.1:0-8752 GCA_965371675.1 uncultured bacterium
ACAGCCCACGCACACCGTGTCCAGTATCTTCGCTTTGCCGTCTTCCATTGTCAGGGCCGGACAGCCAAGTGCGATACAGGCCCGGCATCCATTGCACGTCTCGGGATTGACCCGCTTCGGCGGGTCCTTGAGACGAATCAGCAACGCACAAGGCCGCTTCGACACGATCACGGCCGGGCCCCGCTCCTTGAGGATCTCTCTCACTGTGGTACGGGTCTCACGCACCGCGTAGGGATCGACCGTGACCACCTTGGAGAAGCCACAGGCACGGGCGATTGCAGCCGGGTCGATCGCGGGCGCTTCAGTGTTCATCAATGTGCGGCCGGTCCCGGGGTGATTCTGATGTCCGGTCATCCCGGTCGTACTGTTGTCCACGATTATCGTCACGATGTCGCTGCCGTTGTACGCGGCATTGACGAGACCCGTAATCCCTGAATGGAAGAAAGTCGAGTCACCAATGACCGCCACGCGCCGCCGGGCATCGCTCTCCCCGAGTGCCTTGTCGCAGCCGTGGGCGACCGTGATCGAGGCGCCCATATCAATGCAGGTATCCATTGCGTTGTGCGGCGGCAAGGCCCCGAGCGTGTAGCATCCGATGTCGCCGCCTATAATCACCCGCTGATTCTGCAGAGCGTAGAACAGGCCGGTATGCGGACACCCCGCGCACAGAGCGGGCGGTCGATTCGGCAGGTCCGGTTCCGGCTCCGCCCCGGCAGGACTCTTGGTAAGCGACCGACGTACAACACCCGGGCTGAGCTCGTGCCAGCGCGGGAGTCGGTCCTTGCCGGAAACCTTCAGTCCCAGTGCCCGCACCTGCAGTTCGATGAACGGATCGACCTCCTCAATTACGACCAGTTCGTCGACTGTCTCGGCGAACCGCTGAACAAGCTCCCCTGGGAAGGGATACACCATGCCCAGCTTCAAGAACGACGCATCCGGCAGGACTTCACGCGCGTACTGGTACGATACACCATCGCAGATAACCCCGAGCCTGGAATTCCCGGGTTCGATCCGGTTCCACGGCGAAGTCTCGGCATACTGCCGGAGACGGTCAATCCGCCGCTCCAGATCGATGTGCCGCACCCGGGCGAACGCGGGGAGAATAATGGTCTTCGCGGGCTGCTTTTCGTAGCCCTTGACCGGCCGCGCACTCCGCTCTCCAAGCTCGACCACGGTCATCGAGTGGGCGATACGGGTAGTGATACGCAGCAGGACCGGGATATCGAACTGCTCCGACATGTCAAACGCAAGGATCGTGAGGTCCTTTGCCTCCTGGCTGTCGCTCGGGCAGAGAACCGGCACCTTGGCCGACAACCCATAGAAGCGGTTGTCCTGTTCGTTCTGGGATGAATGCAGGCCGGGGTCATCGGCTGTGACAACCACGAACCCGCCCCGGGCACCAACGTAGGCCGCGGAGAAGAACGGGTCGGCGGCGACGTTCAATCCGACATGCTTCATCGCTGCGAGGGCACGCGCGCCGCAGATTGACGCGCCGAGAGCCACCTCCAGCGCCACCTTCTCATTGGTGGACCACTCGCAGTAGACGTCGCCGTACCGGACCAGTGCTTCGAGGATTTCAGTGGATGGCGTGCCGGGATACGCGGCCGCAACATGACATCCGGCCTCCCAGGCTCCGCGTGCTACTGCTTCATCGCCGGAGAGCAACTTCCTGCTCATACGTCCTCAGCTTCTCCTCTCCATTGAGCATCGCAAGCAGTCGACCGGCCAGAGCCGACATTTCTTCGTCACCGGGATACACGAAGAACCTCGGGCTGAGCGCTCGAACCCACTTCTTCAGCTCGGTCACCAGTCGCTTGGAACCGGCAAGTCCACCTGTCAGTATGATAGCATCGGGCTTGCCGCGGCACACGGCCACATAGGCTCCGATTTCCTTGGCAATCTGGTAGATCATCGCCCCGTATACCCGGGTCGCCAGCCGATTCCCTTTGGCTACAAGGAGTTCGATTTCACGCACGTCATCCGTCCCGAAGTACGAAACCAACCCTCCCCGGTGCTGAAGCAGGTTGAGTACTTCCCGCTCGGATTGGCGTCCCGAGAAGCACAGCCGCACAAGCGCCGGCAGCGGTAGCGTACCGGTCCTCTGCGGAGAGAACGCACCTTCAGCATTGGCGTTGCTGGCATCGACCTGGCGCCCATGCACATGCGCTGCGACCGTAATCCCGGTGCCAAGGTGTGCAACCACAAGGCTACACCGCTCGTAGCGTTTCTTGAGTCTCTTCGCCGCGGCCCGGGCGACAGTACGACAACTCAGCGCGTGTGACAGCGCCTTGCGTTCGATCCCCTTCAGGCCGGAAACCCGGGATACTTCCCAGAACTCGTCGGTCGACTCCGGATCGACGAAATACGCCGGGACCGCAAGCTCCTCCGAAATCTCGTGGGCGACGAGCGGGCCAAGCAGTGACGGATGCAACGTCTGGACGCGCCCTCGCCGGATATCCGACACCACGCGAATCGTCACCCGGTATACGCCGCCGGCCAGGGGCTGCAGTGGACCACCCCGACTGACGATTGCGCCGATCGACCGACAGTCGAACTTGTGGCGATCCAACGCACTGAGTACCGCATCCTTACGAAGGCGATACTGGTCGAGGACCATCTTGTAGCGGGCCAGTCGAGTTGCCGGGTGCTGTACGTTCTCGAAAAGAAGCCGCTTCTTGTTGCGAAAAACGGCTACTTTTGTCGATCCGCCGCCGGGATTAATGGCAAGGATTACCATCCGTCTCAGTGTATCGACAATCCGGATGTTTGTCAACATCCGCCTTGCCGCCGCTAGCCGTTCCGTCCACAACTCGCCGGGAATGCGTTACTTGGACCGCGAACCGAGGTGTTTGGCAATAACCTGGTCGTACTGTCCGGTCAACTCGAAAACATGCCGGGCAAGCCGCCGGCGTAAGCCAGAACTCGTCTGTCCGTTTCGCCCCAGTTCGTCAATCACAGCATCGTAGAACTCCGGCCCGGGAACCGGTGTGACGTACCGGTAATTCTTGGCTGCGGCGCGCAACAACGTGACGCCCCCGATGTCAATCAGCTCGACCAGTTCGGCTTCGCTGGCGCCCCGGCCAATCCCTTCCTTGAACGGGTAGAGATTACACACCACCATGTCGATTGTGGTTATCGCGGGGTCATCCCTCGTGGACAGGATGCCACCGGCAACCTTGGGATGCAGCGTCTTCACCCTGCCCCCCAGTATCTCCGGTGAGCCGGTCCAGTCCGATATCTCGGTCACCGACAAACCGGAATCACGGAGCAGCGCGGCAGTCTTGGACGTGGACAGAAGGCCGAAGCCGGCTTCGCACAGCGCCTGACCGATATCCGCAATCCTCTCCTTGTTCCATACGGACAGAATCGCCAGTCGCTGGTCCATCTACGCGCCGAACTTCCTGAGACGTTGCGCGTGCGCCAGCATGAGCGTCATCGCCTGCCGGGCCTTCAGGTAGCCGAGGTTGCCGCGTGCGCACGCGCGCTCACCGAATTCCTCAATGCGAACCTGCGGCCGCACGTAGTGTGAGTTGATCAGGAAGGGTACGGAATGCCAGGAGTGCTTGCCCATCGCGGCCGGGGTTGAGTGGTCACCGGTGATGCACACAACGTCGAAACCGAGGCTCGCAATCTGCGGCACGACTTCCTCATCGAAGCGCTCAATCAGTTCGACCTTCGCGTCAAAGTCGCCGTCCTCACCCGCCTTGTCGGTTTCCTTGAAATGCACATAGAAGAAATCGAACCGGTCTTTGTTCCTGCGCACGACCTCGATCTCCTCGAGCCAGTCTTCGCCGACGTCCAGCACTTCCATGCCGACCAGGCGCGCGACGCCGCGGTACATCGGATACGGCGCGACACAGGCCGCACGAATCTTGAAGCGTTCCGTCATGAGCGGCAGGTTCGGGCGCTCAGCCAGACCGCGCAGCAGGACGGCGTTCGCCCGGGGCTGGTCGACAAGCAAACCGGTTGCCCGCTCCAGGAATGCGTTGGCGATCCGGGCAGCCTTCACCGCCTCGGTCCGCAATGAACTGACATCCAGCGGCGCCGACCCGACCACGAGCGGATCGGAATCGGTCAGACCGTCACGGAGACCGGGCCCGCGGAAGACAACAACGAAGCGGTGTTCACGACCGGGACGAACGACAACCTCGACGTCCTCAATCGATGGAATCCCGGACTGAAGCCGCTCGCAGAGATCGACCGCAACATCGGAGCTGATTCGGCCGGCCCGTCGATCCGTAACTTTGCCGTCAGCGTCGACCGTGGCGAAGTTCGCCCGGGCGCAGACATCGCCGGGCCTCACTTCCAATCCCACACCAAGCGCCTCCAGCACACCCCGCCCGACCTGGTATTCAATCGGGTCGTAGCCGAAAAGCGCCAGGTGTGCGGGGCCGGAACCAGGCGTTATGCCGAGTTCAATCGGCACGCAGAGTCCGATCGAGGAACGTGCGGCCAGCCGGTCGAGGTTCGGTATCCAGGCCGTTTCGAGCTCCGTCTTGTTTTCGCGAGGAACACCACCCAGCCCGTCGATTACAACGAGCAGTATCTTAGTATCAGCGGGTACCGCCAGAGAAGAAACAAGATCCACGACGGGGAAAGGATAGAGCGGCACTCATGCGTGTCAAGCAGCGTCCTCGAGCCAGTAATGCTGCACGCCGGCCCGTTTCAGAAGACCGCTGAAGCGCTGCTTGAATCCGCCGCCCAGGTCCGGCAGGAGCCAGATTGGCATCCTGACTGCAAGCCGGTTCCTGAGGAAGAAAGGCAAACCCACCGGTCAGCAGGCCTGCAATCCCGGTACCGTAACGGTATTCCAACGGCAAAGGGACATCAGGGACAACAGGGATTCCCTTGCGCGTCGACCGCAGATTATATAATGACTCCATTTTGCTTCCCAACATACTATTATACTCCAGCGTCCGACACGCGTTCAGTTGGATTGCCGCGGAAGATGGTTCGGTCGGAAACGCTACTCTACGTCCAGCCGGAATTCCAGGTCGAACTGGTCACCGTCAAGCCTGCCGGTAACGTACAGGTGATGCAACCCTGAAGGCATCGCGTCGCCACCCCGGCTCCAGCCATCCGACCGATAGAGAACACCGGCGGTCTTGTTGCCGGATGCCTCCGGGTCGATCAGGGTCCCGAACCCCGGGAACTCGATCGAAAGCGACACAAGGACAACATCGTAGTTGAACGAGTAGACGAAGAAAGTCGTATCCCCGCCGGTCGTACGGAACCCGGCCACCGAGTCAACGACCTCTGCATACACTCCCATGTTGATGTCGCGGGCATCAATCCTCGCGCCCTCATACACCTCAATCGGACTACCACCGTATCCGGGACGGTAATCGCCTCCACCGACGCCAACGATGTCGCGGTCGCTGATTGTCCCATTCCCGTCAACGTCGCTCCACGCCAGGATGTAGTACGTGCCCGCCGGTACCTGGTCGATCTCGAAATCGGACACACGGTGGTCGAATCCAGTATCGGAAACAGTCATCGCAATAGGAGAACCACTCAGGTCGAATGTCTCGTACAACTCAACCGAACTCCCGCTTACGTCCCCGACCACGCCGCTTTCGAGCACCAGTCGCCCGACGACCGTGGTGCTGCGCTCGCAGCCCCCGACAGCCAGGAACAGGAACGCGACCAGGAAAACCGCCGCTGTGTGTCGCTTCATGAGTCCAGCCGATTGTAGACGCATCGCTATCCGTGTCAACCCACCCTCAATCGCCGAGGAATCGCTTCGCCGCCGCTCGCACCGCAACACTCCTGCGCGTGAATTGCTTCCGCCGGTTTTCGCTTCTCCGCTGATAGCTGGTCGCCACGTTCAACTTGATTTCGGTCTCGGCAGCATCACCCGTTGACCGAGCCCGGTCGGCGGCAACGCGGCTCACAAACTGGCTCCGCTGATCCAGTCGCTCCTTGTCGAGCAGCTCGCCGTACTTGTCCAGCGCCACCCGGAGAATGCTGAGTCGATACCGCCGGTCCGCGTCGACGTCGCGCATGACCCCCACTACCTGCCGGGCGGCGTCTCGCACGTCCGCCACCGCGACGTCGGCGCTGTCCAGCAGCAGCGCGGCCGTCCGGAACTGCCCGGGTCCGGCGCCGGCCGCTCCATCCCCTGCCGGCACGTCCAGGTTGAGAACCCGAATCGCCTGCCAGCACCCGAGCGCCACGGCGGCCTGCCGGTCCACCCTGACGATTGTCGCACGGACCACAACATCCGGCCCGGTCGGAACGGCTGCCCTGTTCACAAACCCGCTGTCCCGCACCACACCCGGCACCGAGACCTCCGGCCGGGTCGACGGAGGACCCTGGTCGGCCCGTCCGACCGGTACATCCTGTTCCGGCATCGCCGGTCGGTAGACCACAAACCACAAGATGGTTCCCGACAGAAGCAGCACTGTGACGAAGAGCACCATTCTGCGGAAACGCGCCACGCGGGCGACATGCCGCTCATCCGGCTTGAAGACAAGCCGCTGTCGGCTCTCGGCTGACCCGCCGGTCTCTTTCGGCTGCTCTTTCATCCGGGTCAGGTTATCAGCCACCAAGGCCGCAGTCAACTGTGCCGACGCCTTGACAAACAGACCGGCCACGCTATTCTGGCCTGCCGAGGTTATTTCACGGCAAATACGCTATGTCTTACTCCTGCCAACCGCTTACGCCAAAGGTGCCTCCGGGCACGCCGGCACAACACGAAGCATCCTCCGGTCTCCTGTGACCATGGACATAGTTCAAATCTCCCTGTCACTGGTGCTGGGCTTTGCCTGCGGGTCGATTCCGTTCGGCTACCTGGCCGGGCGGGCGCGAGGCATTGACATCCGAAAACACGGCTCAGGCAACATCGGGTTCACGAACGTGTACCGCACGCTTGGCCCGGCATGGGCCGCGCCGGTGCTCATCATGGACGTCGCCAAAGGGATGGTCCCGACCGCCATGGCCACGGGTCTCGGCCTGGTCCCCGCCCTGGTCGGGCTGGGCTCAATCCTCGGCCACGTGTTCACTCCGTGGCTCCGGTTTCGAGGCGGCAAGGGCGTCGCCACGACCATTGGCGTGACCGCCTTCCTCTGCTTCCGCAGCCTTGCTGCCGGCCTGGGCCTCTACGCGCTGGCGCTGCTGGCGACCGGGTTCATCTCGGTGGCATCAATCCTGTTCGGCCTCGCGCTCGCGCCGATGACAATCCTGTTCTACCCCGGCGACCCGACCCGCCTGGTCTACGCCGCGGTGGTCGGCCTGCTCATCCTCGTCCGCCACGCCACGAACATCAAACGACTCGTCCACGGGAATGAACCCCGGTTCAAGCCCTGGCTGAAGCTGTTCCGGAGGGAAACGTGAACTGCCGGATTGCCTTCATCGGTGCCGGCCGATGGGCGCTCGCGCTCGGGCTCGGCTTCGCCCGTGCCGGTGCCGACGTCGCGCTCTGGGAACCGGACGCGCCCGGGCTTGCCCGGCTCCAGGCGACCCGCCGACACCCGGACCTGCCGGACGACTCCCTGATTCCGGACCCGGTCAAACTCACCGGCGAACTCGATGCCGTCCTGGCCGATGCCGAAGTCCTGGTGTTCGCCACACCGTCCGGCAGTCTCGGCACCGCGGCGGCCGAGGTCGCACCGCGGGTCAGCAAGCAGACCCGGACCATCGTGACGGTCACCAAAGGCATTGACCCGACTTCGCTCCGGCGGCTGTCCGAAGTGCTGGTCGCCACGTTCGAGACAATCCCGGTGGTCGTCCTGGCCGGGCCCGGCATCCCGTACGAATTCGCCTCCGGCGACCCCACGTCGCTGGTCGCCGCATCCGACGACGAGTCGGCCGCCCGGTACGTCCGCGACCTGTTCACCGCCGACCACCTGCGGGTCTACTCCAGTTCGGATACGGTCGGGGTCGAACTCGGGGCCGCACTCAAGAACGTTGTCGCGCTCGCCGCCGGGATTGCCGACGGCATCGGCCTCGGCATCAATGCCCGGGCCGCGCTCGTCACCCGGGGGCTCGCCGAGATGACCCGGCTCGGAATCGCGATGAACGCGAACCCGCTCACCTTTGCCGGCCTCTCCGGCGTCGGCGACCTCGTGGTCACCGCCTTCTCAGACCACTCCCGCAACCACACGCTCGGCCTCCTGGTTGGACGCGGCAACAACCTCGAGGAAGCGCAGGCTCAACTCAACGGTGTGGCTGAAGGCGCGGTCACCGCCCGTTCGGCCCTGGCGCTCGCCGCCCGCCACCGCGTGGAAATGCCCATCGCCGAAGAAGTGTGCTGGATACTGTATGACGGAATCGCTCCCCGCAAGAGCCTGGGACGCCTGCTCAACCGCAGGCCCAGGAAAGAAGGTCTCTGATGACAACATACCACACTGTCACCACGGTGTGCCGGGAAATCGACGTGAAGCCGCACGTCCTGCGCTACTGGGAAAAAGAGTTCGACATCAAGGTGAAGCGCAACTCCGCCGGTCGCAGAATCTACTCGGACGGCCAGGTCGAAAAACTCCGGCTGATAAAACACCTGGTCCGGGTTGAAAAGATGACGGTCAAGGGCGCGGTGCGAAAACTGACTCACATGAGCCGCGAACTCCAGCAGAAGATCGACTTCCAGGACTACCGGCAACCGCTCTTCTGGATCAAGAAGGAACTGATTGCCATCCGCGGGAAACTCGACCAGCCGAAGTCCCGCAAGGCCCCGAAAGACGCCTGACGCATCACGCCTGACGCCCCGGTATCGGCGTTCTACACTCCTGCATTCTGACTTCTGACTTCTCCG
>CBDUZK010000090.1:0-8639 GCA_965371675.1 uncultured bacterium
CGAGCTTACGTTATAAAGCTCGAAACGCACTTCCTCTTCTTTCATGCGCTCGTATTTCTCATGCAGCAGGCGGCTGTTCTTATCGAGCGCTACCGGATCGAGGAAGAGCGACTTTATGATGTGTGGCATACGATCCTTGCAGCCGGTTGCTGACCAATCTTTGGGAGGCAATTCAGGCTCCTCATACTTCTCCGGGAATTCGACCGGTTCCATCATCTGGCCGATCATGCCGTCGCCGATTATCAGGACCGGGTTCCGATACCGGTCCGCCCGGTCGAATGCCAGCGGCATCAGGTCCACCGCCTCCTGCACCGACGATGGGGCGTACACCAGGCACTTGTAGTCGCCGTGGCCGCCGCCCTTCACCGCCTGCAGGTAATCTCCCTGGGACGGCAAGATGCCTCCCAGCCCCGGCCCGGTGCGGACGATGTTGACGATGACGCACGGCAGCTCCGACGCCGCGATGTACGACAACCCTTCCATCATCAGGCTGATTCCCGGGCTCGACGACGTAGTCCAGCAGCGCACGCCGGCGCCGGCCGCGCCGTACAGCATGTTCGACACCGCCACCTCGCTCTCGCCCTGCAGGAACACACCCTTCACCTCCGGCATCCGGTGCGACAGGTACTCCGCGACCTCGCTCTGCGGCGTAATCGGGTAGCAGAAATAGCACAGCCCGCCGGCGCGGATGCCCGCCTCACCGATTGCCTCGTTACCCTTCATCAATACTTTGGCCATATCCTGCCTCCTGCTACTCCGCCACCGCTATCTCAATCGCCACGTCCGGACAGGTCATGGCGCAGAACCGGCAGGCGGTACACTCCGGCTGGTTGACGACTTCAGCGAAGAAGTAACCCTTCTCATTGATGTCCTTCGACATTGCCAGCACCTGCTTCGGGCATGCGTTCACGCACAGCTCGCACCCCTTGCAGCGGTTCCTGTCGATTGTGACTTTGACTTCTTTCCTGGCCATTGTTCTCCTTAAAGCTTGAACTTCCCCGGTCCGATCCTGTCCGAATCTTCCCACGGCTTCAGCATCCGACGGTCCAGCGCCATCACCGGGTACGCGCACCGCTCCGCGTCGAACCGGCCGAGCATGCGCCGCTCGACCGCCACGAACGCAATCCGGGCCCCGGTCCGGCTCACGACCTCCTCCGCCAGGCGGATGCCCTCATCAATGGTTCCGGGCTCGGTCTCATCAATCAGGTGAGAGTTCACCACCAGCGCGCTCAACTCCAGGCCCGACGCCCGGCTGATACCGGACATCATCCGCTGCGCGGCCTCGGGCGTGCTTGTGAACGGCCGCCGCGAGTTCACCACGAACAACCCGGTGTAGTCGTCGAGCGGCAGCGCGTCAATCATGCTCGCCATCACCCGGGCTCCAGCCGGGTCCCCGCCCAGGTCGAACACCACCCGTCCATCGGCGTGTTCCAGCGCGCCGCGCACTTCCGGCTGGATGACCGGCAGGTCGGCATACACCAGTTGACCGTGGGGGACCAGCACGTCGACGCCGCGCTCGCGCAGCGCGACCCGCGCCTCCCGGGTCCGGAAATAGGGATTCACGATGTCGAGGTCCGCAATCCGAACCCGCTCGCCCCCGCTCGCCAGGTGTACAGCGAAGTTCACCGCCACCTCGGTCTTGCCCGAGCCGTACCCGCCGCAGAAGATACTCACCCGCTTCAGACCGGCAAGGTACTTGTCGGCCCCGACCCAGTTGGAGGACTGCAGCGACGTATTCATGATTGCGGAACAGAACTATATCAGCGGCCCGCGCGGACGTCAACCCGGCAGCCGAACCGTCAGCACGGCATGCAGCAGCTTCACCAGCACCGCCCGATCATACCCCATCTTCACGTGCCGCTCCAGGTGCACACGCTGGAGCAACTGCCGGTCCTCGTGCGACACCACGGCCGGGTTGTTCGTCAGCCGGGCCGTCCGCATCAGGTAATTGCGATACCCGAAGAACAACCGGGGTTGAACGCCCAGCAGGCACAACACCTACCTCCCCGACCGCCACAACCGGTCCTGCACCGCCCGCGTCATCTTCCCGAACATTGCTCAATCGGTTCCGCCGGCCGCGCGCCGACGGCGGCGAAACGCAAGCACGGCCGCGAACGCGAACAGAGACCACGGCAGCAACAGCGATGCGTCCGCGTACTCTATGTACCGGTAGTCATTGTCGTCCGGCGCGTCGCGGAACACGATATCCTCAAACTCCTCCGGGTACCACTCCTCGTAGTACAGCTTAGTCAGACGGCACGCCCGGTCCACGAAGCCCGGATGCTCCGGGAACGTGCCCGCATCGAGCGAACCGGAAAACAGCAGCACCGCGTCGTCACACTCCTGCCGGTGACGAGCCGCGACGTAGAGCACAATCTGCTGGGGGTCGTACCCGCCGAGCCGGCTGATGTACAGCGGGTACACCGGCGCGTCGGTCGCGAACGTCAGCCGGATGCCCAGGTTCCCCAGACCACTGCGCGTCGTATCCCGTGCCACCCGCGCGACCGTGAACCAGTTCCAGCTCTTGTCCAGGTAGTGCTCCAGGATCGAATCCGCGCCCTCGGGCACCTCGAACCCGTACCCCTCAAGGTATCGCACAAGCGTATCTGCCTCGGTCACGTACAACACCTGGTACTCGAAGTCACCGATCACCCCGCCCTCAATTTCCTCGAGCCCGTTCCCGCCCTCGGCCAGCTCGTCGCGGGACCAGAACCCGGGACCACACCCGAACCCACCCCGGTTCCGCACCAGGGACCGGGTATGCTCCTTGAGCGCGGTGAACAACTCCTGGTCGATGCCATCCACCTCCGGCCGCGCAGGCATCGGCACAATCCAGGCGAATCGGTTCGAGCCGGTCGAGAACGCGGTCGATAGCGCCAGCCGTTCCACCCCGTCGAAATGCGTCAACACCGCCACCTGCCCGATCTCCTCCACCCACGCACCGGGCGGGCCGATCATGCCCCCGTCCGCCAGCACCGCGCCAACGGCAAGCAGGAACACAAACAACAACCGCAACATCATCGCCTCCTATTCATGTCATCCCGGCGCCACTCGGCCGTGAACCCGACACCGACCCCGGTCAGCTCCAGGCTGCGAACCATCGAAATCCCGTGCGCCGTTCGGTACATCGGAATCGTCACCAGGTCGCCGACCGCTTCCAGGTTCACTTCCACCGGTCCGACCCGGGCCAGCCGCATCCCGACCCGCAGGCCCGCACCGACCGCGACGCCGAAGTCGCGCACCGGCACAATCCGGCCCAGCGTATCCACCTCGCGCGTCTGCTCGCAACCGACCGCGCACAGCAACCCGGGACCGAACCGCAACCCCAGCGGCGGCCACAACTCCACCTCGAAGCCCGCGCGCGCGTCCGCCTCCCACATTGAGAACTGGCCGTTGCCGCCCGCGCCCCAGGTCCCGCTCAACCCGGCCCGGACCGCGACCTGCTCGCTCAACAGCACTCGCGCACCAACGGACACCACCGGCAACACAACGTACACCTCGCCCATGTCCGGGGCCAGGGGCCGCATCGCCCGCGCACCGACGAACGGCCCGGCCTGTGCCCGGCCCGACCCGCAGATCGCCAGCGCAAAGACTACAGCCGGAATCACGACAAGCCGGTACATACAACATCAGGGTAAACCACCCGGCCCCGGTGTCAACCGGTACGGATACGATACGCTCTCTGCGTATCGTTTGCTTCCAGCCATTGACAATGCCAAACGGCAGACCGATAATAATCTAGAGAGCATCCAAAAAGGAGGAGTCAATGCCGAAGTATCTCGTGTCCCTACCGCCGATGCCCGAAGAGGCGGTGCGCACTGCTTGAAGCTCGGTCCTGAACGCTTCCGGTGGAAGCGACCTGACGATGGACTGTGCCTACGTCGACAAGGAAGCCGGGCAAGCCATCTGCTGCTGGACCGCACCCGACCGAACCAGCATCGAAGCACTCTTCGCCAAAGCTGAAGTCAACACGGAGCGTATCCGGGAAGTAGTCGTCTACGAGAACTGACCTTCTCTGACCGTGATTCCTCGCAGCCGCCTCCGGGCGGCTGCGTTGCTTCGTGGACGACGAACACCGTGGTACGTACTTCGCCCGGCCACACGATTGACAAAAGCCGACTCCCGACCTATGCTGCTCCTGATGACAGAGACGAAATCGCACATCGCTCTTTCGCTCGCGCTCGGGCTCCTGCTGGCCGGGGCCTGCGACGTCAACGATAACCGCGCGCCCGAAACCGAGGCTATCTATGGCCCCTGCCACGCCGACGTCAACGGCACGCACCTGTACGCATCCCGCGCCCATGACCCGGACGGCGACAGCGTGCGATTCCGCTTCCGCTGGGACTACGGCGTCGAGTCGGACTGGACCGACCCGGTAGCGTCCGGGGATCTCTTCCACACGCCCCATTCCTGGGACACATCCGGATTCTACAAGGTTGCGGCCCGGGCCCGCGACGTTCACGAGACCGAATCCGGATGGACCGCCGGCCTGAACGTCCTCGTCGGAATCGGCCCGGACACGCCCGCGCGGCCAATGGGCCCGGAAGTCGTGCAGGTCGGCCGCCCCTACTGGTACAAAACCGTATCCCGCAACAACGACACCCTGATGTTCAATCTCAAGTACGTTTTCGACTGGGGGCGCGGCACGCCCGACACGTCGGTCGGGCACTTCCCCGACGGTGACACGGCGGGACACTACGAAACCTGGTACAGGCCCGGCGAATACGACATCATTGTCAAGGCGTTCTCATGGCCACTGGGCATCCCATCGGCCTGGTCCGCTCCGCTCCGCATACTGGTCGACAGCATCGGCTGGCTCAAATGGCAGCACCAACTCAGCGCCACAATCACCTCCTCCCCGGCCCTCGACCCGGAACGCGGCCGGCTCTACATCGGCTGCGACGACTTCCGCCTCTACGCGCTCGGGCTCGACGGCGAAATCCAGTGGACCTTTGCCACCGGCGCGGAAATCACCGCCACGCCCGCGGTCGCGGCCGACGGCACCATCATCTTCGGCTCCCACGACGACACGCTCTACGCGGTCAACCCGGACGGCACCCTGCGCTGGAGACGCAGACTTGAAGGCAAGGCTCTCTGCGGCGCGGGCCTCGGCCCGAACAACGCCGTCTGCGTCGGCGACGCCAACGGCTTCCTCCACGCCCGCGCACCCGGCGCCGACACCTGGCGCACCTTCGAAACCGAAGGCGACATCCGCTCCGCCCCGTCAATCGGCGTGGACGGCACCATCTACTTCGGCTGCGACGACGGGCACGTCTACGCCGTCACCCCGACCTGCTCCCTGCTCTGGCGCTACCCGACCGGCGGCTACCTGCGCACCTCACCGGCCATCGACGCATACGGCAACGTCTACTTCGGAAGCAAAGACAACAACCTCTACGCCCTCGGCCCGGACGGCTCATTCAGATGGAGATACGAAGCCGACGGACCCATCCGGTCCTCACCGGCCGTCGCCGCGGACGGCACCGTCTACTTCGGCACCGAATTCGGCTGGCTCTATGCCCTGGACCCCGACGGCACGCTCAATTGGTGCTACGAGGCCGAAGGCGGCATCGCCTCCTCTCCCGCAATCGGCTCCAATCGGCGCGTCTACTTCGGCACCGACGGCGACCTCCTCTACTCACTCGACCACGACGGCATCCTGATGTGGAAATACGACTGCGGGACGGACATCAAGACCGCGCCGATCATCGGCCCGGACAGCACCATCTACGTCGCGTCCGAAGACGGCACCGTATGGGCACTCCGCACCTGCTGCGGACCCGACTACGGCGCCCCCTGGCCGATGTACCGCCGCGACCTCCTCCGCTCCGGACGGATGCGTTGAGCCACCCGACCGGACTATTGACAAAAGCCGACTCCCGACCTATGCTGCTCCTGATGACAGGGCTGAAACCGCACGTCACCGTTTCGCTCGCGCTCGGGCTCCTGCTGGGCGCGGTCTGCAGCAGCAACCACACGCCCGAACCCGAAGCGACCTATGGCCCGCGCTACGGGAGCGTCGACACCACCCACTGGTTCGCCTCCCGGGCCCGCGACCGAGACGGCGACAGCGTGCAATTCCGCTTCAGTTGGAACTGCGGCGACACGTCGGACTGGACCGCCCCGGACGTACCCGGGCTCCTCTGCTCCCTGTCTCACTCCTGGGACAGCTCCGGGTACTACACGGTCGCGGCCCAGGCGCGCGACATCCGGGGAGCCGAATCCGAATGGACCATCGGTATCGCGGTCGTCATCGGGCGCGCACCGGAGATACCCGCGCAGCCGCTCGGCCCGACAGTCCTGCAGATCGACCGCTCCTACCGGTTCAAATCCGTGTCCCGCAACACCGAACCCTCGGCACACGAACTCAAGTACATCTTCTACTGGGGCCACGGCAAACCCGACACGACCGTACAGTCCTTCCACAACAATGACACGGTCGCGCGTTGCCATACCTGGCGCACTCCCGGCGAGTACGAAATCCACGTCATGGCATTCTCCTGGCCGTTCGGCATACCCTCGCTCTGGTCCGACCCGCACCGTGTCCTTGTCGACAGCATCGGCTGGCTCAAATGGCAGCGTCAACTCGGCAACGCGATCTCATCCTCCCCGGCCCTTGACCTAGAACGCGGCCGGCTCTACATCGGCTGCGATGACTACCGCCTCTACGCGCTCGGGCTCGACGGCGAAATCCAGTGGACCTTTGCCACCGGCGCGGAAATCACCGCCACGCCCGCGGTCGCGGCCGACGGCACCATCATCTTCGGCTCCCACGACGACACGCTCTACGCGGTCAACCCGGACGGCACCCTGCGCTGGAAACGCGGGCTCGAAAGCAAAGCCTTTTGCGCGGCTGCGGTCGGCCCGGACAGCGCCGTCTACGTCGGCGACGACGACGGCCTCCTCCACGTCCGCGAACCCGGCACCGGCACTTGGCGCACCTTCGAAGCCGAAAGCAACATCCGCTCCGCCCCGTCAATCGGCACGGACGGCACCATCTACTTCGGCTGCGACGACGACAACATCTACGCCATCACTCCGACCTGCTCCCTGCTCTGGCGCTACCCGACCAACGGCAGGGTACGCACCTCACCGGCCATCGACGTGTACGGCAACGTCTACGTCGGCAGCGACGCCGAAAACCTCTACGCCCTCGACCCGGACGGCTCATTCAGATGGAAATACGGAACCGACGGAGCCATCCGGTCCTCGCCGGCCATCGGCACGGACGGCGCCATCTACTTCGGGACCGAATCCGGCTGGCTCTATGCCCTGAACCCCGCCGGCACGCTCAAATGGCGCTACGAAGCCGAAGGCGGCATCGCCTCCCCGCCCGCAATCGGCTCCAACCGGCGCGTCTACTTCGGCACCGACGGCGACCTCCTCTACTCACTCGACCATGACGGCGTCCTGATGTGGAAATACGACTGCGGGGCGGACATCAAGACCGCGCCGGTCATCGGCCCGGACAGCACGCTCTACTTCACGTCCAAAGACGGCACCGTGTGGGCCCTGCGCACCTGCTGCGAACTTGCCTACGATGCCCCCTGGCCCATGTACCGCCGCGACCCCGGCCGCTCCGGCCGCGCCCGCTGAACCGCCCGGCTCCTACCGCAACAACGTCAACCGCCGGGTGCGCACCGGCTCCGAACCGGACTCCAGCGAACACACGTACACACCGCCGGCCACGACCCGACCCTGGTCATCGGTCCCGTTCCAGGCAACCTCATACGTTCCAGCGGCCCGGCGCCCGTCAACCAGGACCCTCACCTCCCGGCCCAGCACGTCGCAAATCACGACCCGCACATGACCTGGGCCACACACCGCGTACCGAATCACCGCACGGTCGCGGAACGGCTCCGGCTCCACCCCGAACATGCCGCGCCCGACAACCGCGACCCCCGGCCCGCTGACCCCGGCCTCCGGCTCCAACACGGCCACGTACACATCATAATCCTGGCACCCGCGCGACACGTCCATATACCCAGCCACCACGTAGCCGCCATCGACGGTCTGCTGCACCGACCGGCCGTAATCATACCACGTATCGCCCAGCGTCATGGTCCACATCGTATCGCCCACCGGCCCGACCCTGACCAGGTACACATCCGGCCGGTAAGGCCGCCCGAGCCCGAACGACTCGGTCTCCCCCGCGACGACGTACCCGCCACCATCGACCGGCTCCACGCAGAACCCACGGTCCGCCTCCGCCCCGCCGCAGGTCACGCTCCAGACCACCTCGCCCAGCGAATCCACCCGCACCAGGAACACGTCATCCCCGGTGCCCGGAGAAAACCGGGTCCCGGCAATGATGAACCCGCCGCCCGACGTCAACCGCACCGAACGCGCCTCATCATCGCCCGGCCCGCCGTACGTCCGGGTCCACAACGTATCCCCGTTCGCATTCGTCCGCACAAGATAAGCATCGGCACCGCCCGCGCCGAACGACTCGGTCCGCCCGGCGACAACGTACCCGCCGTCCCCGGTCTGCTCCACGCAATAACCGTAATCACCGCCGGTCCCGCCGCAAGTCACGGTCCAGCTCGTATCACCGCCCGGGTCGAACTTCATAAGGTACACGTCCTTGCTGCCCGCGCCGACTGTCCCGGTGTACCCGGCCACGATGTAGCCGCCGTCAA
>CBDUZK010000091.1:0-8604 GCA_965371675.1 uncultured bacterium
TCTTTGCCGTTGACCGGGCCGGCTTTGTGGGCGAGGATGGCCCGACGCATCACGGGGTGTTTGATCTGACCTACCTCGGCATGATGCCCGGCATGACCGTCATGGCGCCGAAGGACGAAACGGAACTGGCCGATATGCTGGAGTTCGCCCGGAAGCATGAGAGCGGCCCGGTTGCGATCCGGTACCCGCGCGGGAGTTCGGGTGTCTGTTCGCCGGATGTCCGGCGTCCGATTGAACTCGGCCGGTCCGAGACGTTGCGGGAGGGCGCGGATGGCTGCGTGGTGGCAATCGGTTCGATGGTGTGGCCGGTGATGCAGGCGGCGGAAGAGCTTGCGGCCGGCGGCCCGGACCTGACAGTTGTGAATGCGCGGTTCGTCAAGCCGTTGGACGAGGACCGAATCCTGGAGTTGGCGAGTCGGTTCCGCACCATTGCGACCGCGGAGGAGAACGTGTTGAACGGCGGGTTCGGCGCCGCGGTATTCGGGTTGCTCGAACAACGAGGCGTGGATGTCCGGGTGCGCAGACTCGGCATCTCGGACCACTTTGTGCAGCATGCCTCCCGGTCCCGACTGCTTGAACAGGAAGGCCTGGTCGGCGCGGCGCTGGTCAACCGGCTGCGGACGATTTTCGGGTAGTCGATGAAGCGGTTGGTAGTCGTCCTGCTGACGTTCGTCTCGCTTGCGGCCGCGTTCTCCCTGGGCGACTCAACCGTGATCAAGCCGCGGGTCGACTACGACCTCGGGGTGGTATTCCTTGAGCGCTGGCGGGGGGATTTCTTCATCGGGGTCGAGGGTGTGGTGGCGCTTGATGAGTACATTGACCATCAGTTGCAGGAGTCGGTTGCCAGGAGCTGGCGTATTCAGGCACAGCAGGCGCGGGAGCGGCGCGAGCTCAGTTCCAGCGCAGCCGGCCTGATTCCGGACATCGAACTGCCCGAACTGCCGGTGTTCGGCGAGGGGAGTCGAATCGACATCTCGGGCCACGACCGGATAACGCTGGGTGGTCGTCAGACCAACGTCGAGGTCAAGGGGGTGGCTCGTACACCCGGGCAGCGGACCCTGCCCGAACTGAAGATGGAACAGCAACTGGCGGTACGCGTCAACGGCAGCATCGGTGAGCGTACCAAAGTGATGATCGACCACGACTCGGAGCGGCAGGAAAGCAAGAACAAGATCAAGTTGTCCTACGAGGGATCGGAAGACGACATCCTCCAGTCGATCGAGCTTGGGGATACGCGCCTGTCGATTCCAGGCACGCAGTACACCGGGGACCTGCCTGCCCACAAAGGCTTGTTTGGGATGTCCGCCCGCGGCAAGCTGGGCGGTATCGACCTTTACGGGATCGCCTCGCGCGAGGAATCCCAGGGACAGACGCAGAGTTTCACCGGTCAGCGGCGCGTCTCAATCGACACGATCTACGCCCGGAGCTACGTCCGCAACCGGTTCTTCACTTTCCCGGTCGATGGGAACCTGCTGAACCTCCGGGTGTACGTTGACGACAAGGTGCCGTCCAACAACGAGGTGTCAATCCGGGGTATCGCCACGGTCTATCCTGACGATCCGGATTCGGCGCCTACGCACTGGACCTACGACCGGGCCGGCGGGGATTTCGACCTCAAGACGGTCGGGACGGATTTCGTGCTCCATCCGGGAAACATCATCGAGTTCTCCCGGCGAGTCGACGACAACGCGGTTATCGGCGTCGTCGTGTTCACGGATACGGATACACTCGGCAGTTACTATCACAACGATTCGCTGGTTATGCAGTTGCTGAAACCGGAAGAGCCGGACGTGCGTTCACTGACGTGGGACTATGCTCTGCGGAACGTGTACGCGCTTCCGCAGGACGAAGTGCAGCTCAGCTACGTCGCCATCTTCCGTGACAATCCCGGGGATGAAGCCGATATCGACTACGAGGAACAGGACCCGGGCCGGCGCAAGTTTCTCGAGTTGCTCGGTCTCGACCCGGACAACGACGGCCGACTCGAATACCCGCAGTTCGACCGCAAGACCGGCCTGATTCGGTTCCCGACCCTGAAGCCGTTCGATTCGCCTGAACTGGCGGTGCGGGATTCGGTGCTCTATACAAGGTATCCGCTCGAGTCCGGGGAGGGCATGAAGTACTACCTGGTGGTCAAGTACTCGAGCGCGACCGGGTCGTACTACCTCGGGCAGGTCGATATCGAGAAAGAGTCGGAGAAGGTGTACGTCAACGGGGAGCTGTGGACCAGGGACGTCGACTACGAGATCAACTACTCGACCGGCTTGCTTTCGTTCCGACGCGAGTTGCCGCCGGATGCGGACATCCGGGTCACGTTCGAGTACCAACCGCTTTTCTCGTTGTCCCAGAAGTCGCTGGTCGGGACCCGGGCGGAGTGGAAGTTCTCCGGGAACGGCAGGGTCGGGACGAGTGTATTCTACCGGAGCGAGGGGATTCCGGACGACAAGCCGGCGCTCGGGTCCGAACCGTTCCGCCGGATGATTGCCGAAGCGGACGCATCCTACAACGCCCAGTCGAACGAAATCAGCGCATTCCTTGATCGGCTGCCGCTGGTGCGGGCGCAGACGCCGACCACCTTCTCGGCCAGGGTGGAAGGCGCGGTGTCGCTGCCGGACCCGAACACGCGGGGCGTCGCCTACCTGGATGACTTTGAGAGCACGACCATCACCCGTGAGCTTCCGACCGGGGCGAAGCTGTGGTCGCACGCGTCGGTGCCGGTGGGCAAGGATACCGTCGAGTTGACGCAGGCACCGCTGTTCTGGTGGTCGCCCTGGACCGATTCCCTCCGGGTTCGCAAGGACAGCGTCTTTGGTCCCGCAATCGGCGATGAGGGACGTGAGACCCGTGAGTTCCTGCGCGTGGTCTTCGAGCCGGACATCGGCAACCGGCATTCGTGGGCCGGCATCATGCACAGTCCTTCGCAGATGGGCATGAACCTGAAGGATATCCTGAACCTGCAACTGGTCCTCCGTTCGAAGCACGACCATGGCACAATCCACGTTTCCGTGGGCATGAGTATCGACGAGGACGCACCCCGGCGGAGCCGGTCCGGTGCGATTGTCGGGTACAATGGTCGGTTGGATACCGAGGACCGCAACGGCAACGGCATCCTTGACGAGGGCATTGAGGACAGTGGTCTCGATACGGTGTTCGGTATCGACGACAGCCTCGTTGCCGGCGACGATTGGAACGACGACTACGACGTGCGAGACAACCAGTCCGGCACCGAGAACAACGGCCAGCTCGACTCCGAGGACCTGGACCGCAACGGGTTCTCGCGATACAACCACTACTTCGAGTGCGCAATCCCGCTGGGAGAGAACGAGTTCAGCGATCCACTTCACGGTGACTGGGTCCTGTACCGGGTTTCGCTCGACACGACCGTATTCGAGGAGATCGGCAGCCCGAAGTGGGAAAACATCAAGGCGGTTCGAGTCTGGTTCGACGGGTTCGAGGAAACCGACACAATCGACTTCTACTCGATTGAGTTCGTCGGCAGCAAATGGAGGGAGCCGACGCTGCAGGATATCGTGGAGCCGACACCGCCGACATCGGATACGACCTCGCTCTGGATTCCGCGGAGCGGACCGGCGCCGCCGGACACGAGCGAGGAAGTCTGGGTGACCCAGGTGTCGAAAAAGACCGACCCGGATTATGAGCCGCCGTTCGATCCCAAACGCAATGTGTACGGACAGGTTGAGCAGGAGGCGTCGTTGCTGTTCGGCTACCGCAACCTGCGCGGCAGCCGCCGCGCGGTCGTGAGTCGCACGATGGCGGACCGGGATGACTATCGCGAATACCGTGAGCTGCGCATCTACGTGCACGACGACGGGAACCGGATGGGTTTTCTGTTTCGCATCGGGGCCGACTCGTTCAACTACTACGAGTACTTCGCCCCGGTGACGACCGGGGACCCGATTGCCGGGCGCGATCGTTGGTACGAGTTCACGATTGAGCTTGACTCGCTGCCCGGGCTGAAGCAGCGCCGGAACGAGCAGGGCAGTCCGGACGTGGTATGGACTACGGGGAGCTTTCGACTGCGCGGCAACCCTTCCTTGGCCGACGTTCGCTATACGGCGCTCGGAATCGAACACTACGGCGAGGGTCGGGTCGAGGGAGCGATCTGGTTCGATGATCTCCGGCTGTCGGACCCGCGCAAGGAAACCGGCTACGGACTCCAGGCGCAGGCGAGCCTGGGTATCTCGGACATCGTGAATGTCGGGGTGTCGGTCGGGTATTCGGACCCGAACTTCCGGCGGTTCAGCGAAGGCCGCGGCGTCAAGATGGGTGGTTTCGGCACCAACGTCGGCATGAACGTGCGGGCGAGCCTGGACCGTTTCACTCCGCGGGGCTGGGGTCTCAACGTCCCACTCAGCTATGGTGTGTCCGAGCGACGTGACGTTCCGAAGTACTCCGCGACGCACCCGGACCTGCTGCTTGACCCGGAGACAGGACAGGAGCAGATCTCGCGGTCCCGTGAGGAGAACATCTCACTCGACAACGTGCGCAAGCAACGCTCCAACAACCGCATCATGAACTACACTGTCGAGGCAATGGGGTTTTCCTGGCGTCAACGACGGGGCTACAGCCATGCGGCCATGAACGACGACTCCACGTCGAGCCGCAACTTCCAGTGGTCGTACGGCGTGAACCCGGACTTGAAGATCCGGTTGAACGAAGACAACGACCTTTACTTCTTCCCGCAGAGCATCCGGCTTGGTGTGTCGGACGGCAGCATGCAGAGTGTACGGATTGCACGCCGGTCACTCGGCGATACCGCCCAGGTCGATACGACCCGGACCCGCAGCCACGGGATCAACACCGACTTCGGAGTGGACTACTCGCCGATTGAAGACCTGAGTTTTGAATACGGGGTCGGTACCGACCGGGACGCGCTCGTTCCCGAGGACACGCTGTTCCGGTTCCTACGAGTGGGCAGTGAGGCGGGGCGGGACGAGAACTTCGGTGTTTCCTATTCGATGGACCTGTGGGACATCCTCTCGCCCAGCGCCGATTTCGACGGCGAGTACTCGGACGAGCGCCCAAAGGAGGGTGAGTCCAGGTACGCGCAGTATCGTAACATGAACAACTCGGCGGAGATCGACGTCGGGCTTTCCGTGGAGCTCTCCGAGATTGTTGACCGCATGGAGCCGGAAGAGCCGCGCCGGCCCGATGACAGTATTCCCGTCCGCGTGTCCCCGCTGGTGACGCTCCGGCGCGGGCTGACCGCTGTCGCCGGGGCCCTTGACCCGATTGACGTCGGATTCACAACCGGCCAGTCGAGCGATCTCATCCGTGTGCTCTCGCCAGACAGCGGCGGACCGGCTCCGTGGCTCTACCGGCTGGGGTTCATCAGTACGCTGGATGAATCCATCTACGAACGCAGCAGTGAGAACCGCGAGGTTACGACCTCGTGGCGGCTGTCGTCGGGCGTGCGCGTCAAGGAGTTACGGGTCGGCTTTGCCTATGACTGGACTCAGTCCACTAACACAAACATCCTGACGGCCGTTCGGGACCAGAGTGTGAGCTGGCCGGACCTCGACTACTCGCTTGGCCGCGTGCACACGCTCTTCAGCAAGTATGCAACGGATTCCAAGCTGACCGGGAGATACCGGCACCGGTACGACATCAGCGGTGACTGGGCTCATGACAGCATGGCCATGTACGGCCGGACCGTCGGGCAGACCCATGACCTCAATCCGCTCGTATCCTGGCAGACGACGTGGAAGCGCAAGATAACCACGACCCTGTCGGCGAAATACTCGTTCACCGAAGGCACTACCTTCCTCGGCGATACGGCCGGCAACCAGACCGTTACGAACAGTGATTCCCGGGGCGGGAACTTCAAACTCTCCTATGTGTTCTCCGCGCCCAAGGGGTTGCGGCTTCCGTTTCTCAGCCGGGTCCGGTTCTCGTCGGACCTGCGCCTGTCCTGGCTGCTGGATTACTCCCAGAGCAGCCGGCGGCGCAAGACGCCCGATGACCCGGATTTTGTCTTCCTTCAGAACGACCGCTCATGGTCGACCCGACTCGAAGCGTCCTACAGCTTCTCCCGGACGATTGAGGCCGGCAGCCGGGTTGGTTACAGCTACACCAAGGCCCAGACCGGCACCGAGACGAAGACCACGGACATGGACTTCTGGGTGCTGTTCCGTTTCTGATGAGTTCGCGTGAGAAGGTGGTGCTCGGGTTCCTGACCGTCACGTTGCTCGTCGGTGCCGGCATTGCGGGCTTCAATGGCCTGCGGCGTCGCCGGCGGATGGCGCAGTCTCCGATTGTGATTGAGAACGCGGTCCCGCCGGTGGAAGCCGGCCCGCTGTCGATTGATCTCAATTCGGCCCGCCAGTATGAACTCGAAGCACTGCCTGGAATCGGGCCGAAGCTGGCCCGGCGCATCATCGATTACCGGGAACGGGTGGGAGGCTTCAAGAGCATAGCCGAACTGCGTAACGTCTCGGGCATCGGCCCGAAACGGTCCGCGGCCATCAGGGACCTGGTTACTATCGGGGCTCCGGACACGAGTGCCGCACAGCCGAAGTAGGTCGGTCCGGTTGCAGTCGAATCGGCTTCCTGGTTGTGGTCTGGGCTTCTACAGCCGGGTTACCCGCACGCGTGCAAGCACTTGGCCGGTCGGGCCGAGCAGTTCGCAGAAGTAGATACCGGTCCTGACTGTCGTCCCGGTTGCATCAACGCCATCCCAGACAATTTCCTGTCCGGTGGCACGCAGTGTCCGAACGGTGCATCCGACCGCGTCGCGCACGACCACTGATGTGCCCGGCAGCAGCTCCTGTGACCACCGGATGTGCGTGGACCTGCTGAATACGCTTGGCAGGGCTGTCAGCCCGGTCCCGGTCGGACGGATTGCCTCCGGCGGCTGTGCCACGCCAATCTGGGTCACGACGCGAATCAGCGAGTCATACGGCCGGCAGTTCTGACCGGTGACGACGATGCGCAGCGCGCCGGTATCGACCGGGGTGACGTTGAGGGTGACCGTGCCGAGCGAGTCGGTGAAGTCATGGGCATACACGGTTGAGTCCATCGACAGGCACACGAGGGCGTTTCCTACCGGGGTTCCTTCATGCCGGACGGTTACTTCGACGGACTGGGGTTGGACCAGGATTTCAAGCGGGTGCGTGACCGCCAGGGTTCGAGGCGTCGCGGTCCAGAGTTTCAGTTCCGGGTCACCGAACAGGGAGAAGCCGCGGTAATCGCTTGTGTATTGCGGGTATTCCTGGTAGAGCTGCTGTTTCGCGCGCAGCATCGTGTTGCCCAGGCGGTACTCGTTGTCCGCAAACAGGCCGGTGAAGAACCCCCGGGCCGCGGATCCCCGAACATAGGCAACGTTCATGGCGGAGTGGGTGTTTCCAAAAAAGGCCACCGCCCCGCGCATGGCTCCAATCGACCCGGTCCGAAGCCATTCCCGCCCGATCATGGATTCGTACGGATTCAGGGACATAGTCTGGCAGGTTATTGACAGGACTACCGGCAACCGGGAGCCATTGGCGGTTAGGTCCGGGTTGACTTCAAACGGCTCGCGCCAGTTGCCCGATGCCGTGCCCCGGTACATTACGAAGCCGGTTCCGTTGTTCACCGAGGTGACGACATGGGACGCGGAGTGTCCGCCGCGCCGGGACAGTGAGTCCCAGCCGACGAACCCGGCAGCGTCCGCGAGTTCGGCGGCGTGGCGGGCGTTGTTCCGGTAGATGGTGTCGTCCGAGTCGTATCCGTCACGGATGACCGTGGTCAGGCGTCGCATCCAGAGGGTATCGGTCAGGTCAGGGTTTCTTTCATAGGCCAGGGTCTTGGCGACCATCAGTTCGCACTCGGAAGCCGAGCTGACCGGGAAACGACCGACGGCGATTTCGGCCCGGACGTCGCCTCCCATGTCCGCGTAGTAGTTGTCCGAGTAGTAGCGCCAGCCGCCCTGGCCGTAGCGCGCGGCGGGCAGGATGGACGGGTGACCGACCAGCAGGACGAACTCGGGTCGAATCGGCCAGTTGTTGTAGGCGTACTCGATATAGTCCTGGATGTCGTACAGGCCTGACCCGGTTTCGGACAGCTTCGCGATTCGGGTCGGGACGCCGCTGGCGTGTTTCCATTCGGCCAGGGGGCGGATCGATGGTTCGAACTGGTCCGCGGTGATAATCAGGTAGCGGGCCCCGTCCTGGGCTACGGCGACGGTCAGGAGCAGGGCGGCGAGCAGCAATACTGAGTGTTTCATTGTTTCCTCTTTGGACGGACAAGCAGCACGTTTACCATCAGGACAATCTCCAGCCTTCCGGGCGTCGGTATGACGCAAGGAGGGCAACAGTATTCACGGCCGTTAATTCTACGTTCCTCCCGCGGGATGGTCAACCCGCAGCGACCCGGGAGGTCGCGACAGCGCGGTGTCCGTGAATGCGCTTGACAGGTGGGGCTGCGCTGATATCTTGGGCCGCTCGTGATAAGCGCCAAGGCCATGAAGAAGAAGCGCGTCGCCGCGGTTCCGCGTCGGCGGACCCTGCGCCGCGTGGGCATCGTCGGGGCCGGTCGGGTCGGAAGCGCCATCAGTTGGCACTGCAACCGGCTGGGATACGAGATTGTCGGTATTACCGACAAGGACCC
>CBDUZK010000092.1:0-8461 GCA_965371675.1 uncultured bacterium
GAGTTAACGATGCGGATTGAGGGAGACTGACCGCCAGGGTCACCAGAGCGTCGAGCCGGGGACACGAGCCGGATTGCAGGTAGGGATATGGTGATGTGGAGATCGGTCCGCGGCGGCCTGCTTCGTGTCCTGCGCCCCGCAGATGAACTCCGATGTCCGGCTTTGGGGTAATCGATTCTTGACGGGCTGCGGTTTTGCAATATAGTTGGTGGTCGCTTCGGTCTTCGAGTTGAAGCTACAGGCCGACATAGCTCAGTTGGTAGAGCAGTGGTTTTGTAAACCTCAGGTCGGGGGTTCGAATCCCTCTGTCGGCTCAATTGTTTGACTGGACGGGTTCCCGAGTGGTCAAAGGGGGCAGACTGTAAATCTGCTGGCAATCGCCTTCGGAGGTTCAAATCCTTCCCCGTCCATTTCCGGTTGTGGGGGCTGTGTTCAGCCCCGGTGCGGGCGTGGTGTAGTGGTAGCACAACAGCCTTCCAAGCTGTTTGCGTGGGTTCGACTCCCATCGCCCGCTCTCGTAGATTCCGAATACCCGCACTCGGGCAAGTGCCTGACAGCAGGGGTGTTGGATGCAAGTTCGGTTGGTCTTGCCGGCGTCCACATGGAGCACGTCGGCCGAGCCGGTGCTGAGGTGAGTGTCGGCAGCCATTTAGTCATTGACACGCCGTAGCTTGAGCTTATAATCTGCGGCTGTCCGAGTGTGCCCATGTAGCTCAGTCGGTAGAGCACTTCCTTGGTAAGGAAGTGGTCGCCGGTTCGACTCCGGCCGTGGGCTTCTTGCGGGCATACGTTTTGAGCAGGCGCAGTGTCCGCAGTGATCGGAATACAGAATACGGAATAGTGAACACAGGAGGAATGCACAATGGCTAAGGCGAAGTTTGAGCGCACCAAGCCCCACGTCAACGTCGGGACCATCGGTCACGTTGACCATGGCAAGACGACGCTGACCGCTGCCATCACGAAGGTGCTGGAGACGAAGGGCCTGGCCGAGTACGTCACCTACGACCAGATTGCCAAGGCCAGCGAGTCCCAGGGGCGGCGTGACGATACGAAGATCCTGACCATTGCCATCTCGCACCAGGAATACCAGAGCGAGAAACGGCACTATGCTCACATCGACTGCCCGGGTCATGCTGACTATATCAAGAACATGATTACCGGTGCGGCCCAGATGGACGGGGCGATACTGGTGGTGTCGGCCGCCGACGGGCCGATGCCCCAGACTACCGAGCACGTGTTGCTTGCGCGCCAGGTGAACGTGCCGTCGATGGTGGTTTTCCTGAACAAGGTTGACCTCGTGGACGACCCGGACCTGGTTGAGCTGGTTGAACTTGAGATCCGCGATATCCTGACCAAGTACGAGTTCGATGGCGAAAACACCCCGATCATCCGAGGCAGCGCGTTGAAGGCGATCCAGGAACCGGACGGCGAGCACGGCGAATCGATCATGAAGCTGATGGAGGCGCTGGACAGTTATATCCCGGAACCGAAGCGGGAGACTGACAAGCCGTTCCTGATGCCGATTGAGGATATCTTCTCGATTACGGGGCGCGGGACCGTCATCACCGGCCGGGTTGATCGCGGCGTACTTGAGCCGGGCACGGAAGCCGAGATCATCGGGTTCGGCAAGCACGACAAGTGCATCGTGACCAGCGTCGAGATGTTCCGCAAGATTCTCGACCACGCCGAGGCGGGCGACAATGTCGGGTTGCTGCTGCGTGGAGTGGGCAAAGACGAGGTGCAGCGCGGCATGGTCATCGCCAAGCCGGGCTCGATTCACCCGCACACGAAGTTCAAAGGCGAGGTGTACATCCTGACCAAGGAAGAGGGTGGTCGGCATACGCCGTTCTTCCCGGGCTACCGTCCGCAGTTCTACATCCGGACCACTGACGTGACCGGTTCGGTCACGCTGCCCGAAGGCGTCGAGATGGTGATGCCGGGCGACCACGTGACGATGAACATTGAGCTGATTTCGCCGGTTGCGCTGGAACAGAATTCCAAGTTTGCCATCCGTGAGGGTAGCCGGACAGTAGGCGCCGGCACCGTGATCGAGGTTATCGAGTAGCGATGCGCGTTCACGTCACCCTTGCCTGTGGGGAATGCAAGAACCGGAATTACCATACCGGCAAGAACAAGCGCAGGAGTGAGCGACTCAAGTTGCGCAAGTATTGCCCGGTGTGCCGGAAGCATACGCCCCACAAGGAAGTGAAGTAGGCCAGTAGCTCTAACGGCAGAGCGGCGGACTCCAAATCCGTAGGTTGGGGGTTCAAATCCCTCCTGGCCTGTGAGACAACTATGACTATCATAAAGCGCGTTCGTAACTACCTGGCCGATGTCGTGGCCGAGATGAAGAAGGTGACCTGGGTCAAGCGCAAGGAATTGCTGACTACGACCATGGTCGTCATCGTGTTCTCGGCCGTGCTGGCTGCTTTCATCGGCGTCTTTGATCTTGTCTTCTCCCGGCTGCTGCATTTCGTGCTGAAGTAGCCTCGTTATTCAGGCATGAAGTTCTATGTGGTTCATACCTACACTGGTCGTGAGCGGCGAGTGAAGGAACTTCTGGAGCGGGCAATCGAGGCGCGGGATCTCAAGGACGTATTCGGACAGGTGATACTCCCGGCCGAAAAGGTGACCCGGATCCGCAAGTCCAAGCTCGTGGCCGAGGAACGCAGGTTGTATCCCGGCTACCTTGTTGTCGAGATGGAACCGTCCGAGGAAGCGCTTGCACTGGTGAACTCGGTGCCGGGTGTAACGCACCTGCTGGGCAGCAGCACCGCGCCGGTTCCGCTTTCGGATGAAGAGGTAGCTTCGATGCTTGAGCAGATCGAACGGGGCAAGGAAATGACGGAGCCGGAGGCCCCGTTTGAGAAGGGTGAGAACGTCAAGGTGACGAAGGGGCCGTTTGCAGGCTTCACCGGTTCGGTAGAAGAGATATTCACTGAGCGTCGGCGTGTCAAGGTGACCGTAACGATCTTCGGACGACCGACGCCGATCGATCTGGACTTCCTGGATGTCCAGCCAATCTAGATAAAGGCAGGAGGAGCGAGTCATGGCAAAGAAAGTCGCGGCCATTGTGAAACTTCAGATCCCGGCCGGACAGGCGACACCAGCTCCGCCGGTCGGCCCGGCGTTGGGTCAGCACGGGGTGAACATCGGAGAGTTCATCCGGGCATTCAACGACTCAACGCGCAAGGAACCGCCCGGCATGCTGATACCAGTCGTCCTGACCGTGTATGCGGACCGGAAGTTCACGTTCGTGACCAAGAGCCCGCCCGCGTCGGTACTCCTGAAGCAGGCTGTAGGCCTTGCCAAGGGATCGGGTGAACCCAACCGTGGCAAGGTGGGCGTCGTTACGCGCAAGCAGCTTGAGGAGATCGCAGAGCGGAAGAAGGACGACCTGAATGCAGCTGACGTTGCCGCTGCCGCCCGCATCATTGCGGGTACGGCGCGCGCGATGGGCCTCCAGGTGGAGGAGTCGTGAAACGGAGCAACCGGTATCGTGCACTCCAGGGTCAGTACGACAGCCACAAGGAGTACTCACTGACCGAGGCGATTGACCTTGTGAAAGGAAGCGCCAACGCCAAGTTCGACGAATCGGTCGACATCGCCGTGAAGCTGGGCGTGGATCCGAAGAAACAGGACCAGGTTGTGCGGGGCACGGTCGGGCTGCCTCACGGTACCGGCCGGAAGGTCAGGGTGCTTGTGTTCTGCAAGGGCGAGAAGGAAGAGGAAGCGAAGGCGGCCGGTGCGGACCACGTGGGATTCGAAGACTTGGTCGAGAAGATAAAGGGCGGCTGGCTCGATTTCGACATGTCGGTTGCGACACCGGATACGATGTCGGTCGTCGGCCGGCTCGGCAAGATACTCGCGCCCAAGGGCAAGATGCCGTCTCCGAAGACCAAGACCGTCACGTTTGAAGTGGGTGAGGCGGTCCAGGCGCTTAAGGCGGGCCGGATCAACTACCGCACGGACAAGACCGGGAATGTCCATGCCCTGATCGGCAAGGTGTCATTTGACCCGGTCCAACTGATCGACAACATCAAGGCGTTTGTTGCCGAGCTGATCCGGGTGAAGCCGGCTGCGGCTAAGGGCCACTACATCAGGACCGTTGGTTTGTCTTCCACCATGGGACCGGGCGTACAACTGGATGTGCGCGATCTCACCGATGCGATCCGGAAGGGAGCCTGACATGCCGAGTGACAAGAAAATCAAAGAGGTCGCCGCGCTCAGGGAGTTGGTCGAGCAAGCATCCGCGTTCTACTTTCTGGATTTCACCGGGGTCGGCGTAAACGACTTCAATATCACCCGGCGGCGCCTGCGGGATGCCGGCGCGCAGGTGCGGGTGGTCAAGAACCGGTTGGCCCTGCTGGCATTCACCGAGGGCGGTGTGTCCAGGGAAGTCGAGCAGTTCCTGCGCGGCGCGACGTCGGTCGTGCTGACCGGCGAGGATATTGTCACGCCCGTGCGCGTGATCAAGGATATCACCAGGAAGCTTGAAGCGCTCAAGTTCAAGGGCGCGTACCTGGACAAGGTGTTCTATTCTGCCGAGCAGTTCGCCTACCTGGCGTCGTTGCCCACCAAGAGCGAGTTGCGGGTCCAGGTTGTCGGCGTGCTGCAGGCACCGATCTGGGAGCTAGCGCTGGGTCTTGAAGGGCTGATGAACGAGTTTGTTTTCGTGCTCGACCAGATCAAGGAACGCCAGGCCGACGCGCCGGCCGGTTCCTGAGGGACGCGGAACAGGTGTTGATTCGCGTTCCCAGTACAATTGCTGCTTCGATCAAGCCCGAGCTGTTCGTCGGGGTCGCTCTAACTACCTGTTAGGAGGAAAGAATGGCTGAAAACAAAGTCCAGGAGCTCATCGAGACAATCGAGGGGCTGACGGTTACCGAACTCGCTGCTCTGGTCAAAGAGTTGAAAGAGAAGTTCGACATCACGGGACCGGTCTTTGCGGCAGGCGCAGCGCCGGCCGCGGGTGCAGCGCCGGCCGAGGTAGAGGCCGAGGAACAGACCGAGTTCACCGTTATGCTGACCGCTGTCGGTGACAAGAAAATCCAGGTTCTGAAGGAGATCCGGGCCCTGACCCAGTTGGGTCTCAAGGAAGCCAAGGAGATTATCGATAACGTTCCCGGTGCGGTTCGTGAAGGCGTGCCGAAGGACGAGGCCGACAAAATGAAGGCGAAACTCGAGGAAGTCGGAGCAAAGGTCGAGGTAAAGTAGAATGACGAAGCAGAAGGATTTCTCTAAGACCCGCACTCTCTTGGAGATTCCGAATCTGCTTTCGCTACAGCTCGATTCCTTTGCTGATTTCATCCAGGACGGTGTTGAACCATCGAAGCGAAAGCGGCGCGGGCTCGAAGGGATACTGCAAGCGACTTTCCCGGTCGAGGACGTTCACAAGAACTTCCAGCTTGAGTACCTGAACTACGTTTTCGGCGATCCCAAGTACTCGCCGGAGGAAGCGATTGCAAAGGGCGTCAACTACTCGATGCCCCTCAAGGCTACGTTCCGGCTGGTGAGGAGGGAATTCGGAGGAGAGTCGGACAAGATCAGGGATATCGTCGAGCAGGAAGTGTTCTTCTGCGAGATGCCCTGGATGACTCCGAACGGCACGTTCATCATCAATGGTGTCGAGCGGGTCGTCGTGAACCAGTTGCATCGTTCTCCGGGTGTCTACTTTTCGCACGGCAGTATTGAGTACTCCGCGCTGCTGGTTCCGCTCCGCGGGGCATGGTTTGAGGTGCTTGCGGACAAGCATCGGGCGCTCGTCGTCCTGCTTGACCGCAAGCGCCGCATCTCCGCGGCCACGTTCCTCCAGGCGATCAGCATCAGCCATGAAGACCTGATTGCCTGGTTGTACACGGTCGAAGAGAAGAAGCTCGCTCCGGGGCAGATGATTGCCCGGACGATCAAGGATGGTAGCGAGGTGCTTGCCAAGGCCGGTGAGTTCGTTACCGAGGGTCTGTTTGAGTTCCTCGAGTCCAAGGAGATCAAGCGGGCGGCGGTGGTCGATCACAATCCGCCCGGACTCGATATCCTGGCCAACACGATCCGCCTGGACAAGGCGGAGTCCAAGGAAGACGCGATCAAGCGGATCTACTTCCGGTTGCGCTCAATCGCGCCGCACTCGATCGAGGTGGCCGAGAACGTCATTCTCGGCATGCTGTTCGACAAGCGCCGGTTTGATCTCAGCCCGGTCGGCCGCTACAAGCTGAACCGTCGGTTGATGATGCACGTGCCGCTTGCCGAGACCGGATTGCGCAAGGATGATGTGCTGGAGATCATCCTGCATCTGCTTCGGTTCGCAGGTGACGGCCGTCACCATGAAGTGACTTGTTCGCTGGAAAGCAAGGCCAAGTCGGACGCGGTGCTCAAGCGGCTGGTTAAGGCGGATCTTGAACCGGGAGACAGTTTCTGGCACGAGCGGCGCGCCAGGCTGGAGCTTACTTATACCACGGAAAAGAAGGCGCGGGCCGCCGAGGAACTGCTGTGCAGCCGGGGTATTGAAGTCGCGAGTCAGGCCGTACGCCTGCAGGCGGACGATATCGATCATCTTTCGAACCGGCGTGTCAAGCAGGTCGGGGAATTGCTCGAGAACCAGTTCCGCGTCGCTTTGATGCAGCTTGCCCAGAACATCAGAGAACGGGCGGCATTCGTCGACGAGACCCAGTTGAACCCACAGGAACTGGTCAATACGCGCGTGGTGGCGAACTCGATCATGAAGTTTTTCACCCAGAGTCAGCTCTGTCAGTTCATGGAGCAGACCAACCCGCTCGCGGAGCTCACGCATAAACGGCGGATATCGACGCTCGGGCCGGGCGGTCTCACAAAAGAGACAGCCGGTTTCGAGGTGCGCGACGTCCACTACTCGCATTACGGCCGCGTCTGCCCGATCGAGACGCCGGAGGGGCCGAACATCGGTCTTATCGCGACGGTGGCGACGTACGCCCGGGTCGATGGATTCGGATTCCTGACCACGCCCTATTGGCCCGTACGGCAGGGGCGTGTCATGGTCGGTCGAGGCAAAGAAGTTCACCTGACTCCCGAACAGGAGGGGCACTACACAATCGCCCAAGCCAACAGCATCCTGACTTCGGACGGCCGGTTCGTCAAGGACCGGGTCATCTGCCGCCAGCGGGGTGATGTGCTTGAGGTCTCCCCGGACGACGTCGATTTCATGGACGTGTCGCCCCGGCAGCTCTTCTCGGCGTCGACGGTGATGATACCGTTCCTCGAACACGACGACGCCGACCGGGCGCTGATGGGTTCGAACATGCAGCGTCAGGCGGTGCCGTTGTTGTTGCCGCAGAAGCCGCTGGTGGCGACCGGCGTCGAGGGTAAGTTCGCCGCCGAGTCAGGGGCGATCCTACTCGCCGAAGAAGACTGTGTCGTGACGAAGGTTGACGCGCATGCGATCGTCACCCGGAGCGACAGCGGACTGACCGAACACAGGCTGCGCAAGTTCAAGAAGTCGAACCAGTATACCTGTCTGTCGCAACGCCCGGTTGTCCGGGTTGGTGACAAGGTGCGGACCGGCGACCTGCTGGCCGACGGGCCGTCGACCGAAGATGGACAGCTTGCGCTCGGGCGCAACGTGCTGGTCGCTTTCCTGCCGTGGCGAGGGTACAACTACGAGGACGGTATTGTCGTGTCCGAGGGTCTGCTCAAGGAAGACGCGTTCACGTCCATCCAGATACTCGAGTCCGAGATCCAGGCGCGGGAAACCAAACTCGGTGGCGAGGAGATCACACGCGACATACCGGGCGCGACCGAGGAGGAGTTGCGGAACCTGGATGAATTCGGGGTCATACGGCTGGGAGCGGAGGTTGGTCCCGGCGATATCCTGGTGGGCCGCATCACTCCCAAGGGTGAGACCGAGTTCACGCCTGAGGAGCGTTTGCTGCGGGCGATCTTCGGTGAGAAGGCGTCGAATGTCAAGGATACGTCGTTGCGTGTCGCCGCCGGTGTGTCCGGGGTTATCGTCAATCGCCGGATCCTGAGCCGGAAGGTCGGTGACGCGATGTCCCGGCGGCTGGAAAAGGAGCGTGTGGCAGAGGCCGAACGCAGGTATGGCTTGAAGAAACAGTTTCTGATTGAACGCCGAGACGAAAAACTGCGGGCTGCACTGCGCGGTCAGAAGGCGGCTTCGCCGGTGAAGGTCGGGTCGAAGGTCGTTCACAAGGCCGGACAGCCGATGACCGACGAGTTCTTCGGGTCGGCCGACTTCGGCAAGATCCGGAGCTATGAGAAGCTCGTGTCGAGTCCGAAGCGGCAGATGCAGGTTCGTGCAGCGCTGAGTGAGTATGATGACGCGTTGTCGGAAGCTGACCAGGAGAAGCGGATCGAGGTCGAGCGCGTTTCACGTGGCGACGAGCTTCCGCATGGCGTGCTGAAGTGGATCACGATTTTCGTCGCCCAGAAACGCAGCCTGGCAGTGGGCGACAAGATGGCCGGGCGTCACGGC
>CBDUZK010000093.1:0-8442 GCA_965371675.1 uncultured bacterium
CGACTTTCACCCAGAGCGACATGTATACCCTGCGGTATTTCCCAAGGGACCGGGACGTGCGGGCGGATTCGCTGCTCGCGCCCGGGGCAATGGTGGACCTCGGGACCGAGGTCGTGCCCGAGTTGTGGGTGGTGAACGAGGGCAATGACCGGTCCAGCTTCGAGGTGCGGGCGTACATCGAAGGCTCGCCTGCGTACTACGATACGTTTGACGTCACGGACCTGTTGCCGGGTGACAGCGCGTTCGCGGTGTTCGACACCTGGACCGCGAGCCCGGCCGGGTCGCTCGACGTGAGTTTCTACACCACGCTTGCGGGCGATGTCGACCGGCACAACGATACCATCGCGATGCGGATGCTGGTGGCATACCATGACGTCGGTCCGACGACGCTCGTGGTGCCGGGTGCGACCGTGGATTCGGGCGCATTGGTGACCCCGCAGGTGTGGATTCGCAACTACGGGAACATTGCCGAGACGTTCAATGCCACGCTGACCATCGGCGCGTACTCCGACAACGAGTCGGTGACTGTGCCGGCGGGCGACAGCGTCCTGCAGTCGTTCGCGAGCTGGACCCCGACCGCGCGCGGCAGCCAGTCGATCCAGTGCGTTACGACCCTGACCACGGACATGGACAACTCGAACGACACGCTCGCGGGCCTGACGTTCGTGCAGGTGCTCGACATCGAGGCGCTGTCAATCCAGTCACCAGTCGGCCTGTACGACATCGACGATGTGGTCACGCCGACCGCGACCTGGCGGAACAACGGTAACGTCGCAGCCGGGTTTACCGCCTGGATGGTGCTTTACGACCCGGTGCTGGCACGCGAGTATGCGCAGCAGGTGCCGGTTGCCGGTCTTGCTCCGGGGGCGGACACGGTGCTGTCGTTCCCGCCGGATACGCTCGACCAGGAAGTCAGTTGGCGGGCACGGTGCAGTACGTATTGCACGGGCGACCTGGTGCCGGGGAACGACTGGTTCGACAGCTATTTCGTTGTCGGCGGGCACCCGGACATGAACGTGCGGAATATCCTCGCGCCCGGGAGCACGCTCGATACGAACCAGGCGGTGGTGCCCTCGGTGCGGATCAGCAACGACGGTGACGTCGGTGTCCCGTTCGTGGCCTGGTTTATGATTGAGGACCCGACCGCTGCCGAGGTGTACCGCCGGGGTATCCTGGTGGCTTCAGTCGCACCGGCCACGGACACGGTGCTGGATTTTCCGGAATGGCCCGGTTCGGCGGTCGCGGGTCAGTGGCTCGGGCGTTGTTCGCTCGCAATCACCGACGACGACCCGTCGAACGATACGTTGTCGCGCGGGTTCCACGTCAACGCGACCATCATCTGGCCGGCGGGCTGGTTTGAGGTCGAGCCGATGCCGCTCACGACGTCCGGCAAGCCGGTGAAGCGCGGCGCATGGCTGGCGCTGCACGGCAACGGCATGATTTACGCGACCAAGGGTTACAAGACCAACGACTTCTACTCCTATGACCTGTTCGGCGACACGTGGACCGAACTGGCCGACGTCCTGCCCGGCACAGAGGGCAAGCTGCCGCAGAAGGGCTGCAAGGGCATCAGCGACGGCGATGACCGTATCTTCATGACCAAGGGGTACAATACGCTTGGCTACTGGATGTACCGGGTCTCGGGCGACAGTTGGGTGCAGTTGGTTGACGTGCCGGAAGGATGGACCGGCAAGAAGGTCAAGGGCGGTACGGACCTTGAGTACGTGAATGTCCAGGACACCGGATATGTGTACATGCTGAAGGGGTACAAGACCGAGTTCTGGCGGTACAATACGGTGTCCGGGCGGTGGCAGGCGCGGGCCGACGCGCCGACCGGTATCAAATACAAGTGGAACAAGGGTTCGTGGATAGTCGCGGACACGCGCGGCCGTGGTGGTGGTACGATCTACGCCCACAAGGCAAAGTACTACCAACGCACGATGCCCTACACCCACGAGTTCTGGAAGTACGATATCGACGCGGACACCTGGAGTACGACCCCGCTTGCCGGCATGCCGCTGTACGGGTTGCATTCGGGCAGGATCAAGAAGAAGAAGGCCAAGGACGGCGGCTGCGGGGCGTGGCACGACGGTAGCATCTGGGCCCTGAAAGGCGGCAATACCCAGCAGTTCTGGAGGTACTACCCGGACGGCGATTCCTGGCAGGAGCAGGATACGGTGCCCACCAACGGTTCGACCGGCAGGAAGAAACGGGTCAAGTATGGTGCGGACATGGTCTACACGTCAGGTGCGTTCTGGGCTCTGAAGGGCAACAAGACGCGGGAGATGTGGCGGTACGGGTTCGGGCCCGGGGCATTCGGGCCGAAGCCGGTCCGTTCGGGTGTGGTTGCCGGTCCGAAGGTGGGGGTCGCGGGCTGGGAGTTCGAGGTCCGGCCGAACCCGCTGGCTGCGGGCGGCGTGCTGCGCTACGCGGTGCCGTACCCGGTTCCGCTGACGGTGCGGCTCTACGACGCGGTCGGGCGTGAGGTGCGAACCCTGGCTTCGGGCCTGCCGGTGCAGGGGCGCGGCTACGTCCGGCTCGACCTGCGCGACATCGCGCGCGGCGTCTACCTGCTGCGGATTGAGGCCGGCGACGGGCCGACCGCGGTAGTCAAGGTCGTTCGGGAATGATTGACAGTCGAGAAATCGTGGTATGATAGATAAGACCATGGTGGGCATTCCGGGCACCGGTGTCCGGAGTGCCTGCCGACAGCAGAGGCGATGGCGAGCGGTTCCGTGCCGACCGGGCCGGGATGGCCGGTTTCGGCCGGAGGAGGAAGCATGAGTAGAATGAAGGTCCTGTTGTTTTTGCTGCTGCCGGTGCTGGCGGCAGCGCAGCCGATTGATAGTGATACGATTGAGGTAGCATGGACCCGGAAAACCGGTCTGCTCCGCGACAGTCTGTGGCGGGCCGCGACCGACGTCGCCGCGTCTGGCTTGGGCGATGTTGTAGTGTGCGGAGCCTCAGACCACCAGGGCCACACCAGTGATGTCGACATCGCTGTGGTCAAGTACAACCAGTGGGGAGACCTGCTGTGGGACGCGTACATTGACGGAAGCGTGCATGACGACATCGAGGACATGGCACATGCGGTTGCAGTCGACTCGGCGGGCAATATATTCGTGGCGGGTCAAATCGAGGACATGCAGACCGAGATCGACGGGGTCGTCGCCAAGTACAACAGCTCAGGCAGTCGCCAGTGGCTGTACCAGTCTGAGTGGGACGACGATGAGGTTCTCTATGATGTAATCATCGGGCAGAGCCAGGATGTGTACGTTTGCGGCGTCCGCTGGGATACATCCTACGCCACTACCGCCTACCTCGTCATGCGGCTGAATCCCGCCAATGGTTCGGTCGTATGGGACACCAGCTTCGTGATGGACACAACTGCATTCGGCAGTAGCTCGTTACCCCTCAGCCGTGGCAGGCCCCCAGTCGATGGCCACCCGGATTTCTTCGAGGATTGGGACCAGTGGTCGAACTGCGCAACGGCGCTGGCGATATCGCCTTCCGATGGGAAGCTGGTTGTCACAGGCTTTGGATTCCACGATATCAAAGAGTACGAGATGTGGACAATGAAGTTCTCCACCAACGGCGCCCGCGACTGGGAGAACGAGTGGGGCCAGACGACTGGAGAGCTGTTCGATGCTGCGTTCGATGTGGCTGTCTCGGACAGCGGAGACGTATACATCTGCGGCCTCGCCGAGGGACTCAGCACCGCCTACGACTTCGGGGTTGCCCGGCTCAGCTCTGCCGGCACCTACCTGGACGACTATACGCAGGACGCAGACGAGCTTGATGAGTGGGCGACCGCCGTGTGTCTCGACGAGGCAGCGCCCCAGAACGTCTATGTGACGGGGTTCCTCAACTGGGTCAGCGTCAGCTACCACAGAGATGTACTGACCCACCGCTTCGACCGGTCTCTCTCCCCGCTGTGGTCGACAGGTGCCCTGTGGGGCGACAGCGGCGAGGACCTCGGCTACGATATCTGCTACCGCCAGGGGAAGATTTTCGTCGCCGGCGGTGGCGGCTGGGCGGTCGGGGAGCCGAATGACGCAAGGGTAATCTGCTACACTCCCACGAACGCATTCCCCAAGCTGCCCTACTGGAATATCATGACGCAACTGGACGTACCGGAGATAAGCTTCGAGGTAGCGACCTCGGTAGCGGTCCCGGATACGAACAACGTCTATGTGGGTATGCGCGTCAACATCGACTGGCTGCCCCACCGCCGCAGCGAGATGTACGCCGCCCGGCTCTTCCGGGCCGACTATGACATGCGGGCGGATTCCATCCTCGTTCCCTGTGGCCGTGTCAGTCTTGGCGATACGTTCGCGCCCCGGGTCTGGTATGTCAACGAGGGCAACTACCGGTCAATTGTCAGCACCCGTCTCTTCATCCAGCCCAGCTACTACGACACCTTCCCGCTTGACACGCTCTACCCGGGGGATACGGCCGTTCATACCTACGTGTCGTGGGTGGCCCAGCCGGTCGGAACGCTTGCAGTCAAGTGTACGCTGGCGATGTCTGGGGACCGCGATCCGTTCAACAACTTCATCCAGCGCAGCGTCGAGGTGGTTTCGCATAACGTCGGGTGCCGGAGCATCACCGCACCGTCCGGCCTGGTCGATTCGGGCGCAATGGTTACACCGCGGGCGTGGATACACAACTACGGCGTTGTTTCCGAGACCTTCAATTGCTGGATGGAAATCGGGACCGGCTACGCCGATACGGCGACGGTCGCGTCCCTTGCACCGGGTGACAGCGTACTGCGGAGCTTTGCGCTCTGGGTCGCGCGGGAGCGGGGCGCGCTCGCAGTCAAGTGTTCCACCATGCTCGCCGGGGACGCGGTCGAGCCAGACAACGCCGCTGTCGGCTCGACGTTCGTGCGCGTGCTCGACGCGGCGACCGTGAGTATCCTTGCGCCGACCGGGACAATCGACTCGGGCGCAGCGGTCGTGCCGAGTGCCCGGATTACGAACCGCGGCAACGCGATGATTTCGTTCAACGCCCGGTATGACATAATCCAGACCGACGGCCCGGACCCGGGCGGGGTTCGGATTACGGCCGGACCGGAACGTAAGCCGGGTGGCGGTGGCGGGCTGGACGACTATTCGGACACGCAGCTCGTCAGCAACCTCGCGCCCGGGGAGACGCGTGACGTCAACTTCGCGCAGTGGGACGCGGCCGGGCGCGGCCTGTTTTCGACCCGGTGTTCGACGAGGCTTACCGGTGACATGGACAATGCCAATGACCGCGCGACCAGGCTTGTGACCCTGCGCGTGGCGGACATGGGCGCGGCCGCAATCCTGGTGCCGGGTGGCACCTATTCGCCCAACTCGGTCGTGTTCCCGCAGGTGACCTGGCATAACTACGGGACCACGGTCGCGGACTTCGCCGGCTGGGTCCTCCTGCACGACCCGGCCCTGAACCGGGTGTATTCCGAGCAGGTGAACGTGACCGGGCTCCTTTCGGGCCGGGATACGACCATCACCTTTGCGGTTCCCTGCACGCTGGTCTCACTCGGGATGTGGCGGGCACGCTGCAGCACCTACATGGCCGGTGATATGCATCCCGCGAATGACCATATCGACCAGTTCTTCAACGTGCGCGAGAACCCGGACGTAGGCGTGATGGCAATCATCGCGCCGGTCGGCCGGGTCGATACCGGGGCCGTGGTTACGCCGCAGGCCCGGGTGCGCAACCTCGGGGACGTCATCGCGAGTTTCCGGGCCTGGTTCATAATCACCGCACCCGCGGACAGCGAGGTGTACCGCGACTACTTCGACGTGATGTCGCTCCTGCCGGGCGCGGAACTGACCATGTCGTTCCCGGATTGGCTCGGCACGAACGAGCGCGGGCGGTATACGTCGTCCTGCACGCTGGCAATCGATGACGTCAACCCGGCGAATGATACGGCGTCGCGGGCCTTCATCGTGGGAATGGGGCCGATCTGGCCGAACGGCTGGGTCGAGGTCAAGCCGGTGCCGAACGGACCGCGGGGCAGGCCGGTGAAGCGGGGCGGTTCGGTCGACTGCGTGCCGGCCGATACGGTCCTGATCTACGCGACCAAGGGCTACAAGACGACCGAGTTCTACGTGTACAACATGTTCACCAACTCCTGGGATTCGCTGGCACCGGTTCCGCTCGGACCGGAAGGCCGGCCCCCGGGCAAGGGTGCGAAACTGTGCTCGGATGCCGAGCGCTACATCTACCTGACCAAGGGCTATAACACGGTCGGGTTCTGGCGCTATGACGTGCAGCTCGATACCTGGGAGCAGCGGACGAACGTACCGCTCGGACCGAGCGGCAAGAGGGTCAAGGGCGGCACGGACATGGCATGGGTGGTCAAGGACGACACCGGCTGGGCCTACCTGCTGAAGGGCTACCGGACCGACTTCTTCAAGTACGACGCGGAGCGGGATAACTGGGTGCAGTTGCCGAACGCGCCGACCGGAATCAAGTACAAGTGGAACAAGGGCTCCTGGTTGAGCTACGACGGCGAGCAGACCATCTACGCGCACAAGGCGAGGTACTACGACCGGGCGAAGTACGAGCACGAACTCTGGCGCTACGACACCGAGGCTGATACCTGGTACACGGACAAGCTGTCCGGCATGCCGCTCTACGGACTGCATTCGGGCAGGATCCGGAAGAAGAAGGCCAAGGACGGCGGCTGCGCTGCGTTCCATGAAGGGTTGGTGTACGCGCTCAAGGGCGGCAACACCCAGCAGTTCTGGAAGTACTACACGCAGGGAGACTCGTGGGTTGAGACCGACACGATGCCGGCGTACGGCTCCACCGGTCGCAAGAAGCGGGTCAAGTACGGCGGTGACATGGTGTACACCTCCAACGCCTTCTGGGCATTGAAGGGGAACAAGACACTCGAGTTCTGGCGCTACGGACTGGCCGAGGATACGATGCCGGTGTTTGGCCGCAGGCCGATGCCGGCGGTTGCGACCGGGCCCGGGGTCCGGGTCTCCGGCTGGGAGTTCGACGTCCGGCCCAACCCGCTGGCTGCGGGCGGCGCGCTGCACTACGCGGTGCCGGACCCGGTCGCGATCACGGCCCGACTCTACGACGCGCTGGGCCGCCGGGTCCATACGCTCATGGCCGGACGCACTGTCAGTGGCCGGGGCGCAATCCGACTCGACACGCGGGACGTCGCGCGCGGCGTCTACCTGCTGTGGATTGAGGCCGGGGGCCTGGTCCGGAGCTTCAAGGTCGTCATCGAGTAGTCCGCGCAGACAGAACCTGTCGCAACGGGCGTCCGGCTTCGGCCGGGCGCCCGTTGGCTTTACAAGTCCCGGCACCCGGGTAGGATTTCGGCTCGATGTTCCGCGCGATTACCTTCGACTTCTGGAATACGCTCTACCCGGCAATCGGTCAGGTCAGCGGCCCGGACATCTACGAACTGCGCGCACGGGAGCTGCGCGGGTTCCTCGTCGAACTCGGCCACGACTTCCCGCTCGACCACTGCGACGCGGCCCACCGGCACGCGGAAGAACGGTTGTTGAAGCACTGGCGGACGGACCTGCGGTATTCGGGCGCGGATCGCGCGGTCGTTGATATCAGCGAGTTCCTCGGTATCGGCCTCAGCGAGGCCGAGGGCCGGGAACTCGTGCACCGGCTCCAGCTTACCGGCCGGGTCGTCGATGTGAAGCCCTTTGCCGGCGTGCCGAGCATGCTGCGCGGGCTGGCTTCCGATTACCGGCTCGGCATCGTCAGCGATACATGGCTCACATCCGGCGTGCGGCTTCGCCCGCTGCTTGATGCCCACGGGCTGCTTGACTGCTTCCGGGCGTTCGTGTTCTCGGACGAGACCGGGTTCCTCAAGCCGCACGAGAACCAGTTCCGGGTCGCGCTCGGCGCGCTCGGGACCAGGCCGGAAGACACGGTCCACGTCGGCGACAGCGAACGGCGCGACGTGCTCGGCGCGCAGGCCCTGGGCATGAAGACGGTCTGGTTTGACGTCAACCGTACCGGCGCGGCCTCGGCCGCGGACGTCGTCATCCGGGACATCGCGGCCCTCGGCCCGGCAATCGCCGGCCTGTAGACCCCGGTTCCGGGCCGGAGCGGAGGGACCAACCGCCAAGGACGCCAAGAAAGCCAAGGGAATGTCGAGTTTCGAGTGTTGAGTTCCGAATCCGGCGTCTGCAATCCGGCATTAGCCGCTCGGCATTCGAAGCTCCTCAAGACATCTGGCTCGAGATCTGACCTGGCAGCTAAGCCGGGTTCTAAGCTGACAAGTAAGCCGACAAGTAAGCCGACAAGTAGTCTGGCAAGTAAGCTGGCAAGTAAGCCGACAAGTAGGTTGGCAAGTAAGCTGACAAGTAAGTTGACAAGTAGGTTGGCAAGTAAGCTGAAGGGTGACCCCGGGGGTGACGGGGGGGGCTGCCCCATGGGGCTGAATCTACCGTCACTTTCGGGGCGTTTCGCCCC
>CBDUZK010000094.1:0-8432 GCA_965371675.1 uncultured bacterium
GTGGTCGTATTCGAGAACGACTCCGGTACGCTCGGCCCCACCCCGACGTGGTCGTGGTCCCCGGCCAACCCCGGAAACCTGGTATGCGAAACCGTGATGTGGGGCGACGTCGGCAACCGCCACGTCGTGGCCGCAATCGCCCGCTTCGACGGCGACGGCGCACGCCGGCTCTTCACCCTGCCCCGCCGCCCGGTGCAGTTCCTCGACAGCATCACGGTCAACGGAGAACGACTCAACCCGGGAGACTTCTGCTTCGACCCGCTCGCCGGCTGGTTCAGCCTCGCAGCGACGCCTCCACCTGGTTCCTCGAACGTCGCCTGCCACTATCGCTACTCCACGCATCACGACCTGTGTGTCACCAACTGGGACCGGACCAACGGCAATTTCCTGTTCCACAACACCACGCCGTCCGGCATCGCCGGGCCGCACAGTGCGCCGACGCTTGCGATGCTGATCGCGCGTCCCAACCCGGCGTCCGGCCGCATGACAATCAGGCTCACCGGACCCGGGGTCCCGGTTCCGACCGGACTGCACATCTACCGGCAGGACGGCACCCTGGCAAGGACAATCGCAACACCCGCTCCCGGCAATCCGGTCTGGACCTGGAACGGACGTGACAACATGGGTAACCTGCTTCCCTCCGGCATCTACTTCGCGCGCACTGGCATGGCCGGGACCAGCCTGAAGCTGATCCGCACGCGCTGATTGGAATCCACTTGACCAACTCCCGAATCTTCTCCGGCGAACGACTCGCCCAGCTCGCCCGGTTCGGCCAGGTCCACCTGCTCGACTCCGTGGCCTCGACCAATGACTACGCGCTCTCGCTCACCGAAACAAGGGAACCGGCCCTGGTCGTGGCTCGACACCAGACCAAGGGACGCGGTCGGTTCCGCCGACACTGGCACGCCGACGCCGACAGCCTGACATTCTCCTACCTGCTGTTCTTCGAGCCGGAACAGAAGGAACTCCTCGCCTGGCTCACGCAGCTGGTCGGGCTCTCGGTCTGCCTCGCAATCGAAGATATCACCGACCTCGAACCACAAATCCGCTGGCCCAACGACGTGCTCCTTGATGACCGGAAAGTCTGTGGAATCCTCTGCCGGCAGCGCAAGAACGCCGTGGTCATCGGGGTCGGGCTCAACGTCAACCAGGCCGAATTCCCCGAAGAGCTGAACCTGCCCGACGCCGGTTCCCTGCGCATGGCATCGAGCCGGACGTGGGACAAGCTGGAACTGCTTGAGAAAATCATGGAGCACCTGTTCTCAATGCTCGAGCTGGCCCGCGACGGGATCACCGACGAGCTCCTAGACGCGGTCAAGAAGCACTCCTCGGTCCTCCACCGCCGCGTCGAAATCAAAACCCTGTTTCGCACGCACATCGGCACGGTCGTCAGCATCGACACCAACGGCAACATCGTCCTGAGGACCCCGAAGGACCGCATCATGGTCATCGGGTTCGGCCAGATCCGTCGCCTGCGATGATCCTGACCACCCTCGTCGGCAACACCAACACGCGGTTCACGTGGTTCGACGACCGCCGGGTCACACGTCAGGCCATTGTGCCGACCACCCGGCTGCAGACCGCGCGTCGCCGCGCACTGCCGGATTGCGGGCCGGTCGAGGCGGTCGCGCTCGCTTCGGTCGTACCGACTGCAACCATGCCGCTGCGCCGCACGCTCCGTGCCGCGACCGGACGTTCACCGTTCATCCTGGACGTCCGCGCACGCACGCGACTCCGGATGCGCTACGACCGCCGCAAACTCGGCGCAGACCGGCTCTGCGCGTGCGAAGGCGCATGGTCGCGCTACCACGACGACTGCATTGTTATCGACTTCGGTACAGCGGTAACGGTCGATGCGGTCACCGGGAAAGGTCGCCTGCTGGGCGGCACCATCATGCCCGGGCTGCACCTGATGACCGCCAGCCTCGGGAAAGGCGCCGCCCGCCTACCCGAAGCCGAACCCCGGGTTACAGCCAATCCGCTGCAGTCAGATACGCACGGTGCGATCCAGGCTGGAACCGCGGGCATGTTCCTGGGCGGCATCCGGCACATCATCAAGAGCATCGAAACCCGAACCGGACGTACCTGGAACGTCGTCATCACCGGCGGCGGGGCGGCCCGGTTCCGCCGGCACCTTGATCAGGCCCGGTACGATCCGGACCTGGCGGCGCGAGGGCTGCTCGAACTGCTGCTGTTCAACCAGAAACAGCGATGAGCTGAACGCCGTGCCCCGTTTCCTCGGCATCGAAACCAGCGGCCCCGAAACCAGGGTGGCGTTGGTCGAGGCCGGCCAGACGGTCGCCGAAGGACGACGCGGTGGCTGCAACCACAATGAGGAACTCCTGCCGCTGATTGACACGGTGCTCAGCCAGGCTGAGACGACACTGGACGCGCTGGCCGGAATCGGGGTCACCAGCGGCCCGGGCATGTTCACCTCGCTGCGCGTCGGGCTTGCGACCGCCGCCGCGCTCGCCCTGCCTCGTGGCATCCCGGTCAAGGGCATTTCCACACTGGCCGCGCTCGCGGCAAGCGTGACGGACGACTCGACCCCAACCCTTGCCGTCATCGACGCCCGTCGGCAACAGGTGTATGCCGCGCTCTACCAGGAGGAAAAGGAACTGGTCCCACCCGCAACCCTTGCCCCGAGCGGGCTGCCGGCGTTCCTCGAATCACTCGCCCCGGACCTCCTCCTGCTGCTGGCCGGTTCCGGGACCGAATTATGCCGGTCACACCTGACCGACAGACAGGTCGAAGACAGCGGAATCCGCTCTCCATCCGCCACAGCCGTTGCCCGGCTCGCGGCCGAGGCGATTGCACAAGCCGGCGACGACGACCTGGACCGGCTCGCGCCACTCTACCTGCGCCGGACCGACGCGGAAATCAACCGCGCTCGTCGCTCCGGTTGACCCGCTGTCCACAGCTCCTCCAAGGGGTGAATCCGCTCAAGAATGGCGGAGGCGTGTAGGAATCGAACCTACCGGCCCACTTATCGCAGGCCATACGGATTTGAAGTCCGCCAGGCACACCAGTACCCATCCGCCTCCGCAACGATAAGGATACTAAACCGGAAGCCGCCGCTGTCAACCGGGCAGCGGCGGCTTCGTACCGTCTTCCGACTCCTAGCGCTGAATCACCAGCTTCCGACTCAGCTCGCGCTCACCCTGCCGGAGCTGCGCGAAATACACCCCGGCCGGCAGACGCCGGACGTCAAGCTGCAGCGCCGTCACGCCCGAAGATACGCGCACAATCCGGTCGCAAGCGACCAGCGAACCGGTCACGTCAAACAGCTTCAGCTCGGCCGACTCCCCGGTCGGAAGGGTCGAGCGAACCGTGGCGACCGAGCGGGCCGGGTTCGGCACCAGCACGAAATCGAACACCCCGGCGTTGCCCGGTTGTTCCACAATCCCGGTGGTGTCGTCCCACACAATCACCGCTGCCCACGCCGTATCGTTCAACGGGTTCTCGTCCGACGGCAACTCGGACCAGCAGGTGAAATCGAAGACCCCGGTCAGGCCCGGGTACCACGCCGGGAACTCAACCGTATCCTCAGCATACGCATCCAGGCGCACGAACAGGCTCTCCTCCGGGTAGTCGGCCGACCGAACCGTCAACCGCAGCCAGCAACTGTCAAGGCTGAACGCGTTGTTGCGCACCAGCGCAGCCGGCACCAACGAATCACCGAGCATCAACGACTCGGGCACGAACACCGCCGCAACGCCGAAATCGTGCACCAGTTCCCGGTACCGAATCAGCAGGAAGTCCATGTCCGTGCTGTCGTCCTCGGTCGTCCCGGCCACGTAGATGTCCCCGTCGAACGTCGGCAACACCCGCGTGCCGTAGTCCTCGAAATTCGTGGTCGGGTTGTCGTAGGTATGCGACCAGAGAATCGAACCGTCGCCTGCGTACTTCAGAACCACGATGTCGTAGTCCGTATCAAGCCCCTCGACGTACCCGGTGACGAACGCCTGGCCCATCGAATCGACCGTAACGTACAGGCCCGCGTCCTCCCACTCCTCGAAGTCGTACCGTGCCACCCACCGCTGCAGACCAGCGGAGTCATAGCTGACCGTGGCGACATCGTAGTCGGTTAACCCGCCGTAGCTCGTGCCGGTGACGTAGACGTTACCCGTATTGTCAATCGCCACGGCCATCAGCAGGTCCTCGTCGTTCTCCGGGTAGCGGTTGTACAGCCGCGCCCAGAGCGAATCGCCGGTCTGGCTGTACTTCATCGTGAAGTAATCATAGTCATGGTTGTCGGTGTAGACGTACCCGCCGACCACGACACCATCGGTCACCAGGTCGTAGACGATGTCCATGCCATAGTCGTCCTCACCCGCGGGCCGATGATGATGCCTCCTGATCCACGCCCGGGAACCGTCCGGCTCGTACTTGATTGTCGCGATGTCGTAGTCAGTGTCGTCGTCGTAGCTGAACCCGGTCACGAAGACGTTGCCTTCCCGGTCCGAATCGATGGCAACCGCCACATCCTCGTCGTTCTCCGGCACATGGTTGTACCGCCTGGTCCACACCGTATCGCCCGTCTCCTGGTTGAACAGGATTGTGATGTAGTCGATGTTGAACACCGTGCTGTCGGTCGTGTACCCGGTCACGGCGACGGCTTCCGGCCCGGCCAGGCAGATATCCAGCGCCGCATCGTCGCCCGCCCCGGCCTGGTTGTAATACCGCTGCCAGAGCGAATCGCCCTCCGGCGAGTACTTGATGACGAACAGGTCCATCCCCTTGTCCGGGAAATGGTAGCTCCAGCCACAGACGTACACGTTGTTATCCGCGTCAAGCACCATCGCCGCGGCCGAGTCCTCATCGTTCTCATCGCCGTTGTAGATCTGCTCCCACAGCAGGTCGCCCTCACGCGACCATTTCTGCAGCAGGATATCCTCGGACCCGTTGCCGGCATACGCCATGCCGCACACGTAGATGTTACCGTCAGTGTCGACAACCATATCGGACATCCAGTCCTCGTCCAACTCACTGCCGTCGTACTGCCGCAACCAGACCGTGTCGAGCTGGGCCGATACTATCGACGGGACCACAAGCGCCACGCCGACCAGAAGGAATACCAGACGTAGTCGGTTCATCGAACCTCCTTTATGTGTTTTCAGAGCCTGCATGATAACTGTAACTGTCAATCCCTCCCGGGTCAAGGAGCAGCCGCCCGCTTGACCGCCTCGGGGCCGGGACTAGGCTTAGTCATGCTTCCGGCCAGGTACGAACGCGCCCTTGCCGAATTCCTCGCAAACCTCGCACAGGAACGCCGCTGCTCCCCCCACACGGTCCGCTCCTACCGCACCGACCTCGGCCAGTTCCTCGACTTCTGTGCAGACCGGCTCAACGGCAAACCGCTCAGGCAAGTCACGCGAGACGACGTCCGCGACTACCTCGGCCTCATCCTGCGCGGCGGCTACGAACGCCGCACCGCGGCCCGCAAACTCTCCGCGGTCCGCTCCTTCTTCCGCCACCTCCTCGCTGCCGGCGAAGTTCAATCCAACCCGGCCCGCCTCATCCACGCCCCCCGCATCGAAAAGAAGCTCCCCGGTTTCCTCACCCAGGACCAGGTCAAACGCGCACTCGACATCAAACCCGGCGACGAACGCGGGCTCCGCGACCGGGCGATACTCGAAACCCTCTACGGCTCCGGCCTGCGCGTCGCCGAACTCGTCGCCCTCGACACCGAACACATCGACTTCCACCGCGAGACAATCCGCGTCACCGGCAAAGGTGACAAACAACGCATCCTCCCGCTCGGCAGTGCCGAACGCGACGCCCTCAAAGACTACCTCAACGTCAGGAAACACTCCGCGGCCCGACCGGTCTTCCTCAACCGATACGGCGGCCGCCTCTCCACCCGCTCGGTCAACACCATCGTCCACCGCCTCCTCTCCCGCATCGCCGAAGCCACCGCCACCAACCCCCACGCCCTCCGCCACGCCTTCGCCACCCACCTGCTCGAACGCGGTGCGGACCTCCGCGCGGTCCAGGAACTCCTCGGCCACGCCAACCTCCGCACCACGCAAATCTACACCCACCTCAGCCTCACGCGCCTCCGCAAAGCATACGACAAAGCCCACCCCCGCTCCGGCGCAGAAGACTGAACCCCGACCGCATCCTGCGCTCTGACTTCTGACTTCCTCATCCGTGCTCATCCGTGTCTATCCGTGGTTGTCACTCCGCTCCGCCAATCCACAATCTCAAATCAGCAAAGGGCGGGTTACCCCGCCCTCTGCATTCGGTCTGTGTTGTGATATAGCCCGAGGCTACGGACCGACCGGCGCCGGGACGTGGAACACGTTGTTCCTGATGCTCTCCAGCACCGCCTGGCTCAGGCCCTCAGCCGTCCAGCGACTGAGGAAGATGGCGACCTTGGTCGCCAGCGTTTCGCCGGTGTGCGTGTTGCACGCCTTCCAGACCTGGCGGCCGAAGTTCAGGTAGTCGCGCACGTCGCGCGGCATCACGCCGTAGCTGTCGACCTGCTGCTTCACGCCAAGCTCCATCTGCTCGAGCGCGATGTTCGTCGCCTGCACGTGCTGCAGGTACGTGGGCTTGCCTTCGGTATTGATTTGTCTGATCCGCTCGGGGTCGTACTTACGATTCCACTTGGCGGACCTATCTTCGGACGGTACAACTCTGTTCACCGTATCCCTCCTGTCCCTTCACCCGGCCGTTACGTGTTCCGGATGCCCGCGCGGCCGGTTGCCGCGAGCACCGGTTGTCTAATTCAGTCCGGTGTCGCGCACGCTGAACACCCGGACGAGTATCGCTTCAAGAATCCTCTGCTCCAGTCCCTCGGCCGCGTACTTCGCCGCCACGGCCCGGGCCGCAAGCGCGAGCAGCAACCCCCTGCGCTGCGCCGCGGCCAGCTCGCTCGCGAAATTGTAATACCACACCATGTCACGCGGCATCGCGCCCGCGTTCCCCGCAACCCGCCGCACGCTCATTCGCAGCAACTCCGCCTCGTGCCGGCCGGCCCGCTGCGGCCGCGTCATCGTATCGTAGCGCAGCTTCATGACTGTGACGGGGACCCCGGCTGCTCGTCATTCGGCATTCGCACCTACATCGCCTCCGGCAGCGTAAACCGCTTCGCCGACTCGTCCCAGTACCAGTCCCGGTCGAAGTAGGTCGTGTACTTGTGCACCCGGGTCCGCAGGCACGTCAGGATTTCCCGCACCTCATCCAGCGACACCTCCAGCTCCTCGGCCAGCTTCTTGAAACTGTCCTGCCGCAGCAGCCGGAGCGAAACGCACCGCTTCACAATAGGGTCCAACCCGGCCAGCGCAAACCGCAACTGCTCCTGTGCCCGGTTCCAGGTGAACACCTCCAGCGGGCTCGGCTTGTCAATCGACGCGGACGACGCCTTGACGCTCAACGCACGACGCTTCACGCCCGACGCCTTCTTGGTGCTCTTGGTGTTCACTTCCTCTCCGCTCCCGCTCTCTACCTTGGTATTCCTGGTGTTTGTTTCCAATCCGTGTTCATCTGTGTTCATCCGTGGTTTACCCTCCTCATTCTCGACAAACTCCAGCACCGCCGCGAACCTGACATCATGCAGCTCATGCGGCAGCGCGTCCCAGCACGCTTCAAGCGCGGGCCAGCACCGACGCCCGGTCCACGCCCTCGCCGACGTACCGCTCCGCCACCGCGGCGAACGCCATCGGCCAATCCTCCTCCGTCACCCTCCGGCTCGTCCCGTACAGCTTCCGCACCATGTTGGCCAGATGCCGCCGGTCCTTCAGCTTGATACTCCCGAGCTTGTCCGACGCCCGCTGGGCCGCGCTCACCACCCGGTTCATATCCGCCACGGATGCCACGTGATGCTCGGCAATGGCCACGGCACGTCCCTCCGGCACGCCCCGGGCCTCCCAACTCGCCCGAATTCTCCGCACGCAGCTCTCATAACGACTGCCATCCTTCGGGTTGAGTATCATCTCAATACTTCCTGTCCTGCGGTCTGCCGGACAATGCAGCCCCCGGGGTCGTCCCCCTGCTGACAATCGCGGTGAACGGGTCGCGGTCCGTCACGCTGCACCGGACCCCATCACATTCAGAATGCGCGGCTTTCGCAACCGGCCCGGGTGCGACCGAAACGCAACCCGAATCACAACCCGGGAAGGAACCGGGGACAAAAACCGACGCAGACGCCGAATCCGACCCGGTCAGACGACGGCTCATGGAAACAGGAAACGCAGCGCTCAACCGGCCGCTCAACGCGGCGTTCGGCGAACGGGTCAACGATTGAAAAACAAAATCCGGCCCGCAACAACGCGGCCGGAAACACGGGTCTGAACGACGCCCTTGCGGAAACTGCAGACTGCTGTCCCTTCCCATACGAGTAAGTATAGCACGGGAAACCGAAACCGTCAACCCCGCGCATTGCCTCACGTAAGAACCACATGAAATCGATTCATTGCCTCATATAA
>CBDUZK010000095.1:0-8351 GCA_965371675.1 uncultured bacterium
CGAGAGACCTACCGAAAGGAGACCGAGGATGACGAAGTTCGTACTCGTCCTGAGCCTGGTAATCGTCGCCGGGGCGATGGCCAGCACAGATGCGTTCGTCGCCCCGACGCGGTCCACCACGGAGGATGCCATCGGCACCCCGCGCGTGACCGTGCCGGCGCCCGAACAGACCGATTTTACCTACACGATTGCGTGGACGCTCAACCTCGACCACATCGCTGTGGTCGGCTTGACCCCGGTACAGGATACCCTGCTCTGGGTGTCGTCCGGCGGCCGGACAAGCAGTGCCGACCCGAACTGGATGCTGATATATGACATCCGGACCCGGGTCCTGCTCGATTCATTCGCGCAGTTCGCGACGTCGACCTGGGGCAGCCGGGACATGGCCTACGACCCGGTCGCAGACGTCGTGTTCGCGGGGAGTGATGCCAACCGGCTCGACGTGATCAACGCCACGACCCACGCGCTCGTCGCGACCTACACCGTTTCCGGCAGCCCGACGCCGAGCGTGGTCCGGGCGATGGGCTACGACGGCGGCGACTCGCTGTTCTCGGCCAACTTCTCGACCTCGCCGATCTGCAAGTTCTCGAGGACCGGCACGAACTCGCACCAGGTCGCCGCGATTCCGCCGCTGGCCGCCTACGGCATCGCTATCGATGAAACCCGCGGCAGGGCCTACATTTCGACCGGTGACTACTCGAAGCGCATTATCGAGTACGACTACCCGAGTTGGACCGTGCTCGATTCCACCTATGTGGCTGAGGTGAACCTGTTCGGCGGTTGCGAGATGTGGGGCAATGACCGGTACCTGCTCGTCATCAACCAGGGAACCCCGGACCAGGTACTCTGCCTGGACCTTGGTGGCGGCGGCACGACCAATGACGTCGGCGCCACGCAGGTAATCGCTCCGGCCGGCACTATCCCGCCCGGTGTGGTTGCCCCGCGCGGGGAGATCGAGAACTTCGGCTCCGCGGCGCAGTCCGACATCCCGGTGTACTGCACCATCGACTCGTCCGGCACCGAAGTGTACAGCGACAACCTGACTTATCCCGGCCCGCTCGCGTCCGGTGCGACGGCGGTCGTGACCTTCGCGAACTGGACCGGCGTCGACGGCGTGTATGACGTGACGATGTTCACCGACCTGTCCGGCGACGAGGACCCGGCCAACGACACGGCGATCGGCAGGGTCAACGTGGCCGCCTCCGTATGGGAGACGGTGCCGACTCCGACCGAGGCGCCTGACCGGCTCGTGCATGCGACAATCTGGGACCCGGGCACGGACCAGGTATTCATCATCGGTGGCAACCCGGCGGGCGCCAACGGCACGTACGACGGCAAGTGCCAGGCGTACGACCCGACCTCGCTCGGCTGGACGGTGAAGGCCCCGATGCCGACGCCGCTCGGCTGGTGCGGCTACGGCCAGGTCGGCGACAAGATCTACATGCTCGGCGGTCACAACAACGCCGGTGGATTCACCGGCACCAACCAGGAATACGACATCGCGGGCAACAGTTGGTCGACCAAGACCGCCCGGCCGGGCACACCGGTTGCGGCGCCGATGTCGGCGACCTGGCGCGACACGCTGATTTACGTCATGGGTGGACTGGCGACGGCAGCCGAGAGGCGCGTGGACATCTACGACCCGGCGAATAACACCTGGATGGTTGGTACACAGCTGCCGCTGGGAGCCTACATGGGTTCTGCGGTCTGCGTGGGCGACACCATCTTCGCGGCGAACACCTACAGCGGTACGTGCTGGCCGAACCTGTACAAGGGTTACATCGACCCTGCCAACCCGGCGAGCATCGACTGGATAATGGGCCCGTCAGTGCCCACCCCGGTGTTCAACGGCGCGACGGTGGCGGTCGGAACCGACATCTACTGGATCGGCGGATTCAACAACGCGACGACGGTCACCAACCAGGTCTGGAAGTACAGCCAGGCGACCGGTGCGATCACGCGGTTCACGCCTGACTTCCCGATTACGGTGGCGCGGTGCACCTACGCGGCCGTGCGTCAGGGCGTGGACGGTGACGAGCTCTACGTGATGGCCGGCGACATGCTCGGGAACTGGAGCGTACCGAACCAGACGTACCGCATGATCAACTTCGGCGGTGTCGGTGTCGAAGAGCAGCCGCCGGTCGTGCTGCGTTCGACCATCGACGCGGTATCGCCGAGCGTGGTTCGCGACTTCGCGCGCCTCAGCTACACTATCGGTCAGGCCGGCCACGTGCGCCTCGGCGTCTACGACGTCACCGGCACGCTGGTTCGGTCCCTGGTCGACGGCAGCGTTGCCCCGGGTACCCGGACCGCGGTCTGGAACCGCACGGACGGCAACGGCCGCCAGGTTTCGAGCGGAACGTATTTCTTCCGCCTGACGGTGGACGGCCGGTCGTTCTCGGCCAAGTCGGTCGTTCTCGACTAGCTGCCTCCCGGCAGTCTTCCGGAAGCCGCCCTTCGGGGCGGCTTCCGCCTGGTCGGGCCGCGCCGATTCGCCCCGGCCCGGGGTACGCAAGCGAGTCCTTGACAGGGGGGGCACGGGGGGTATGCTAGCAAACCGGGTGCGGGACGCACACCGGTGTGTGATGATGATATGCAGAAGCACGCAGACATGCTGCGAGCGCAGCATATACAAACCAAGGAGGAATGGATGAGAACCAGTGTAATACTGGCCCTCGCAGTGGTCATGGGTGTAGCCCTTGCGGCCGCACCGGCGACCAGCGATACGCAGACCAGGCAGATCAAGCTGTACTACGGCCTGCCCGGTTCGAACGACTTCGTCTGGGGTACGGTCGGTGTGAATGAGCCGTCCGACGCCTGGGCCCTGCACAGTAACCTGCCGGCCGCGATCATGGACAACGCGGCGACCGCGGACGCCAACTGCGTCTGGTCGCTTTCCGGGTACAACACGAGCCACCCGCGGCTGCTGTCGCGCCTGCCGAACGGCTCGACCACGTGGGAAGCGAAAGCCCAGCCGCCGATTGAGATCTGCAACGGCGGGTGCGCGGTCGTCGGCGACACCCTGTACTACCCCGCCGGGTACACCTACGCGACTGACGCCGGGACGATGGATACCCTGCAGAAGTACTGTATCAGTGACAACAGTTGGAGCACCGGCCCGGGACCGTTCACCGGCACCACCTATAACTGGCAGCCGATGGTCGAAGCGGTCGGCGGCAAGGTGTACTACATGAGCGGCTGCAACCAGCCGGGCGCGACCAGCCCGACTACCAACGTGTACGCATACACGCCGGGCAGCGGCTGGGCCCAGGTTGCCAGTATGAACCAGGGCCGCGTATTCGCGGCGAGCTGGGTGTACAACGACACCATCTGGGTCGCGGGCGGCAACGTCAACAACTCAGGCGTGAACCACACCGAGTACTACGACCCGGTCGGCGACGTGTGGACCGTCAACGCGTCGGTCTTCCCGCCCCTGCCGTACGCAGTCTGGGGCTGCACCGGTGGGGCGGTGCAGGGCGCCAACACCGGGTTCGTGGCCGGCGGTGTGATCTCGGCGGTCGTCGATACGGTCCTGTACTTCGACTACGCCTCGCGGACCTGGTCGGTCGGCGGCGAGATGCCGCAGAGAATCTACCGGGGCGCCGGGGCCGCCTCAGCGGACGGCAAGGCGATGAACATCGGTGGTTCGACCGTCGGCTTCACGCCGACCAGCATGGTCCAGTTCGAGCAGCTTTCGACCGGCAATACGAACGACGTCGGAATCACGGCCATCATCGCCCCGGGCACGATCATCGTACCGGGCCCGATCACGCCGGAAGTCCGGGTCAAGAACTTCGGGACCGCCGCCCAGTCGAACATCCCGGTCTATGTCACAATCGACTCGTCCGGCACCGAAGTGTACAGCGCGAACGTGACCCACCCGGGTCCGCTCGCCCCGGGCGGGACCGCGGACGTCACCTTCACGCCGGACTGGAACGCGGTCAGCGGCACCTATGACGTGACCGCCTGGACCGACCTGTCGGGCGACGAACAGCCTGCCAACGACACGATGACCGGGACCGCGATGATCATGCAGTACACAATCACCTGGACCCAGTCCTCGCCGATCCAGACCTGCGCCGTGAGCCGGACCGCGGTCTGCGTGGCGGACGTCACGGACGGCTGGAACGTTCACGTGGTGTGCGGCAACTGCCAGACCCACACGTCGCACCCGAAGGACCAGGTGTACGACGTCGACGCCAACACGTGGAGTGAGTCGTCGGCATCCCACCCGGCCGGTGCTGCGGGCGTGCACAACCACGACGCGGTCATCATCAACGACACCATCTACTGCGGCGGCGGCAGCTCGAGCAGCGCGTTCTACAACAACATCACCATCCTGCCCGAGGACGGCGCGGCCTGGCTGGCCGGCGCGGCCATGCCGGCGACGAGTTGCATATACTACGCGTTCGAGACCGACGGCCAGGACGTGTACATGTTCGGCGGTCTGGCCGGCACCACCATGCGCAACAACGCCCACAAGTACGACGTGGCATCCAATACCTGGAGCAACCTTGCCAACATGCCCGCGGTCCGTCGCAACCCGATGACCGCCTGCATCGGTGACACCATCTACGTCATCGGCGGCATGTCCGGGAACAACTACACGTCCACGCGCGGAACGGTCTGGAAGTACTCCATCTCCGGTGACGACTGGACCGACATGGGCGCGGACTCGATGCCCGACAACCTCGGCTGGGGCAAGGCGGTGGTGTACGACGACGGCGTGTTCGGATACCGGATCTACGTGTTCGGTGGCTATCGTCGGGGCGCGATTGTCAACGCCGTCTGGCGGTTGGACGTCACGTCGGGCACCTGGCATGAGGAGCGTCCGCTGCTCAACGCCACCCGCTCGCATGGCGGTGACATCATCCAGAACGTCATCTACTGCGGCGGCGGTTACTCCCCGATCCTGTCGGCCGTCCAGCGCGGCGAGATCTACCGGACCGGCATCGAAGAGGGTGAGCCGAACCTCATCTGGAACGTGAGCGCCAGGTCCGCCACGTTCATCCGCGACTTCGGCCGCATCAGCTATACCCTGCCGGTGACCGGCAACGTCGAACTCAGCGTGTACAGCACCAGCGGCCGGCTGGTCAAGACGCTGGTCGACGGCGTGGTCGAGGCCGGTGAGCGGAGCGCGACCTGGGACCTGGCCGACCGGAACGGTCGTCGGGTCGCCAACGGGACCTACTTCTACCGTCTGACGGTAGACGGCCGGACCGTGTCCCGCAAGGCAATCCTGCTCAACTAGCAGCAGGCCTGTTGCAACACAGGAGCCGCCCTTCGGGGCGGCTCCTGCCTTCTACGGGCCGGAGCGGACGGAAAGACCAACCGCCGGGGGAAGTATCAACCACGGATGATTGGAGCGAGTGGGCGAGCGGAAAGTGCACTCGGAGGGCACAACACGGATGGACACGGATGAGGGTGGAGGATTGAGGATGGAGGGGTGAGGAGGGAGGAGCGAAACCCGGGACTGTACCAGCAAGGGACTGTCCCTGTGGTTTCGCGGGCGGGGGAGGGCGAGGAACTAGGAATGAGGAGTGAGGAGTGAGGAATGAGGACAGGAAGGTTCCGTCACTGCGAGGAGCGTAGCGACGTGGCAGTCTCAAGTGGGGAGAGAGCAGGAGAGATTGCCGCAGTCGGCGATGCCGGCATCGCAATGACGGTGCTTGACAACCGGGTGACCCTGACCCTATCATAGGGCGACGCCGGGCAGCGTCGAGGAGGACACATGAAGAAAGTCATCGTTCTTGCGGTCGTCTTGGCCGTGGCCGTCGCGTCCGGGCAGGTAGTGGAAAAGACGATCATACTGCCGGATTCGCTGGCCGGGCTGACCCGGCCCCGGAGCGTCGCGTGGAACCCTGTCACCGAGGAGTACTATATCGGCGGCGAACGCGGCGGCTGCATCATCGTGGTCGATGGCGCGACCAACCGGCGCGTGGCCCGGATTCCGGGAGCCGCTTACGTTACTTCGTTCTGGGTCAACCCCTCCGGGAGCAAGGTCTATGCCTCCTGTTACACCGACAATTCGGTCGTCGTCATCGATGCCGCTTTGCACACGGTCATCGCCACGCTGCCGGTCGGAACCCGTCCGATGGGGCTGTGCGGTGATTCGACGGGCGACAAGGTCTACTGCGCGGTCAGTCTCGATGACCGGATAGCGGTCATCGACGGCCGGGGCGACTCAATCAGAGGCTGGGTGGACGGGGGGTGGTATCCCACCGCCCTGTGCTATGACTCGCGCGACCACAAGATGTACTGCACGGCCGGGTTTGACGACGCGGTGACAGTCATTGACTGTGCCACCGACTCGGTCGTCGCGAGCGTATGGGTCATGGCGCGGCCGGTGGCATTGTGCTACAACTCTCGAGACAACAAGGTCTACTGCGCCAACCGTGAAGGATACCAGGTGAGTGTGATTGACTGCGGCATCGACTCGGTTGTCGCGACCGTGCTTGCCGGCCCGTGGCCCGGAGTGCTCTGCTACAACCCGCAAGAGAACAAGGTCTACTGCGGCACCACGACCATCATGCCGCCGACCTACGATTCCACCGTCACAGTCATCTGTGGTGCCGGGGATACGGTCATTGCGAGCGTGACTGCCGGCAACGGCCCGGGCGTCCTGTGCTACGATTCGCAGAACAACCGGGTCTACGCCGCCAACAAGGGCAGCTACGACGTCTCGGTCATCGACGGCGCGACCAACGCGGTCACCGAGACCTTCAAGGTGGGAGACCAGCCGGAGGCAATTGCCTACCGTCCCGGGCTCGGGAAGGTCTACTGCGTGAACACCATGAGTGACGACGTATCAGTCATCGACTGCGCCACGAATGAGGTCGAGGCATCGGTGTCGGTGGGTGCGCGTCCGCGGGATTTCTGCCTCAATTCTGCCGGCGACAAGCTGTACGTTGCCAGCTTCAGTGGCCGGTCGGTGTATGTTCTGGACGGTATGACAAACGAAGTTCTGACCACGGTCCCCGTGGGACAGTGGTCCCGCGAGCTGCTGTATCATCCCGGGCTTGACCGGGTCTACTGCTCGAACTTCGGCTCAGACGACGTGACGGTGATTGACTGTGCTTCGGATACTGTCGTGGCGACGGTCGCAGTGGGCGACAGACCGTGGGTGATGCGCTTGAATTCCGCGCGCACCAAGCTGTACTGTACGGCCTGGGGGAGTGACCTTGTCGCGGTCATCGACTGCGCGACGAACCAGGTCGTTGCCAGCATCCCGACCGGCGACATACCCTGGGACCTGGCTTATGACCCGGCCCGGGACCGCATGTACTGCTCGAACTCCGGGTGGGGCACGGTCAGCGTCATCGACTGTGTCGGGGATTCGGTCGTGACGAGTATCACGGTCGGCGGACGGGCGAGGCCGCTCTGCTTCAACCCCGAGACCGACCGGCTGTACTGCGGCAACGAGGCGAATAACAGCATCAGCGTCATCGACTGCGCCCGGGATTCGGTGGTGGCCACGATACCGGTGCGGCAGGAGCCGCGGGACCTGCTGTGCATCCCGGAGCTTGACCGGGTGTACTGCTCCAGTCGTTCCGCAGGCATAGTGAGCGCGATTGACTGCAGCACAAACACCGTGGTGTTTGAGATACCGGCCGGGAGCCTCCCCGAGCAACTCTGCCTGGACCCGGAGCACAGGTGGCTGTACTGTGTCAATGGACGCGGCGCCGACGTGGCGGTCCTCGACTGCAACGCGGATACGGTGGTGGCCTTTGTCACGGCCGGCGCAGACCCGGAGGCGCTGTGCTGGAATCCCGCTACCCAGCGGATGTACTGCGGCAATTCATCCGGCAGCAGCATCTCGGTCATCCGGGGGCTGGTCGGCATTGCCGAGTCAGGGCAATCACCGCGCAGTGTCCCGCCGGGTGCGACTATACTCCGGGCGTCGCTGATGAGGGCAGGACGCGACGGCGCGGTTCTGCTGGACATCACCGGGCGGAAGGTCATGGACCTGCAGCCGGGCGACAATGACATCAGGCATGTCGCGCCGGGCGTGTACTTCCTGCGAAGGGAAGCGGACGAGTTGACCCGCAAGGTCGTGATTCAGAAGTAAGGAGGTGCCGTGAAGAAAGTCATCGTTCTTGCGGTCGTCTTGGCCGTGGCCGTTGCGACCGGTCAGTGGCTGGAGAAGACGATTTTCCTGCCCGATTCGTTCGGCGGGATGACTCATCCGCAGAGAGTCATCTACAATCCCCGGAACAACCGGGTGTACGTCGGCGGGGAGTACGGCCGGTGCGTGATTGCGCTTGACGGCGCGACGAACGAGAGGGTGGCGCGGATTCCGGCCGGGTCCGGCATTGAGGCTTTCTGCCTGAATACGCTTGATAACAAGGTGT
>CBDUZK010000096.1:0-8278 GCA_965371675.1 uncultured bacterium
CGAGACGTTCCTGGTGGGCGTGACACCGGCGGATTCGGGCAGCGCGGCCGAGGGTTGGGCGGATTCGTTCACGGATACGACCTGCGCCGTGCCACGGGCCGCGTTTGCGGATTCACTCGGAAGCCTGGTCCCGGGCGAATTCATCCTGACCGTGAGCGCGATCAACGGCGGCTGGAACCGGAGTGGGCTCGGCCTGCTTCTGCACGGCGGCAATCTCAGCGGCGCGGTCGGCGTGTTCGGCTGCGCGGTGGTGCCGGCCCCGGTGGTGTTCCGCGTGACCGCGCCCTGACGGGCCGGGTCAGCGGACGATGTGGCCGATGCGATTGAGCCGCACCGCCCAGGGTGAAAGGATGATTTTCGGGATGTTGGGCGGGTTGGTGACCGCGGTCGACGAGAAGTAGAGCACCAGCGGTTTCCCGCGAACGTACTCAAGCGGCAGCGGACCCCAGAACCGACCGTCTTCCGAGTTGTCGCGGTTGTCACCCATGCAGAAGATATGCCCGGGCGGGATGACCACCGGGCCGAACTCATCGCGGATGTAGGGCGAAAGCTGGGACTGGTAGAAGCGGTCTTCCTCCCACCAGCGTTGGAAGCTGTCCGGTTCGATTTCCATGCCGGTCAGGATTCGGCGGTCCTGGTGGATGATGCGCGGGTCGCGTTCGAGCCGGCCGTTCACATAGAGCTGCTTGTTCCGGTACACGACCGTGTCACCGGCGACCGCGACGCAACGCTTTACGTAGTTGGGTGCGATGTGCCAGGTGAATGACCGGCCCTGTTTGTCCCAGAACAGGGGCAGGACCGGCAGCCACTTCGGAAACAGCCGGGCGTAGCGGCTCGCAGGCCCGGGTTCGTCCGGCACCTGGGGGAAACGGAATACGACGACATCACCGCGCTTCGGGTTCGAGATCGGGACGATGGTCTTGTGGGTGAACGGGAGCTTCATGCCGTAGATGAACTTGTTGACCAGCATGAAGTCGCCGACTTCGATGGTGTGGAGCATGGACCCGGTCGGGACGACGAACGACTCGACGACAAACGACCGGATCAGCAGGACCGCGACGATCACCGGCCCCCATTCGCGGAACAGCCGGGTCAGGAATCGACCGATGCTTTTCATTGTCATTCGATTGGACGCCGGTCAGGATAGGTTTGTCACCCGGCAAGTCAAGCGGAGACGGCCGAAGACCGGCACGAGAACCTCAACATCAAGGGTAAGAAGAACCACGGATAGACACGGATGAACACTGAGTCAGGAATGAGGAGTGAAGAGAGAGACGTGGGGAGAGGCAGAAGAAGAAGGAATGAACCGCCAAGAAGACCTATCACTGCGAAGCAGCGTAGCCCGCTGTGGCAGTCTCAAGCGGTCAGCGAATGATGCGACCGATGCGGTCGAACCGGATGGCCTGGGGCGAAAACAGGATTCGGGCGATGTTCGGCGCGGCCCGGGACGAGAAGTAGAGCACGAGCGGTTTGCCGCGGACGTATTCAAGCGGCAGCGGACCCCAGAACCGGCCGTCTTCGGAGTTGTCGCGGTTGTCGCCCATGCAGAAGATGTGCCCGGGCGGGATGACGACCGGGCCGAACCGGTCCCGGATGTAGGGCGAAAGCACTGTTTCGTAGAAGCGGTCCTCTTCCCAACTGCGCTGGAAGTCAGCGGGTCGGGGTTCGAGCCCGGGGAGCCGGTGTGGGTCCTGGTGGATGGCGTACGGCTCGGATTGGAGTCGGCCGTTCACGTAGAGCAGCTTGTCCCGGTATTCGACCGTGTCGCCGGCCACGGCGACACAGCGCTTGATGAAGTTGCGCGGCGCGTACCAACTGAAGAACCGGGCCTCACGATCCCACCAGACCGGCAGTAGCGGCAGCCATTCGGGAAGGATGCGGACGTAGCGCTCGGCCGGTTCCGGGCGGTCAGGGTCCTGCGGGAAACGGAACACCACGATGTCGCCGCGCTTCGGGTTCGAGACCGGGATGATGGTCCTGTGGGTGAGCGGGATCTTCATGCCGTAGACGAACTTGTTGACCAGCATGAAGTCGCCGGTTTCTATGGTATCGAGCATTGAGCCGGTCGGCACCATGAACGCCTCGACCACGAACGACCGGATGAGGAGTACGGCAAGGATGACCGGTCCCCATTCCCTGGCGGTCCGGACGATGATATGGCCGAGTCTCTTCATGAGTTGGAGCTTGCGAGCGCCGGCCAGTATAGACTCCAGCCCGCGGGAAATCAAGCGGCCCGCCGGTCTCGAAAACCGATATAGGATTTCGACACCAAGGCACCAAGATCACCAAGTAGCAGACCAGGAACCGAGAAGCACGCTACCCAGCAGGTGCGGTGTTCAGGAGCGGGTGATGAGGAACAGGCGGTGCAGAGGGCGGCGGTACAGCAGCCGTCCGAGCCGGGCTATCTGGGCGCGGGATATCGCGGACCCCACCTGCAATTCGGTCCACAGTTCCGGTTGGAGTTCGAGCCGCATCGCAGCGCTCACGGCGTCGGACCGGGCCGACATCAGGCCGGGTGCGGTTCTGACCATGCGCTGGAACTCCACCGAGACGCGACGCCCGCGGATGTGGCGAATGTTGCGCTTGCCCATTGTGCAGCCGGAGCCGAGCTGGACCCCGTCGATGAAGCAGGAGTACGGGGTGCGGGCCGGGCAGCGGACCACGGCATGGAGCCGGAACGGGTCCGCGTCGAGGTCCCGGGCAGCGTGCCGTCCGGCGCGGAGCCCGAGTACGAGCCACGGGCCAAGGTGTCCGTGGAACGCAATCGCGCGACGCAGCAGTGAAGGATCATGCACCGGGCAAAATAGCCGGGCGCGCAGGTGATGTCAAGCGCGGCGGAGGTCCTGAAAACCGACACAGGAATCTTACCACCAAGGCACAAAGGGCACGAAGAGGACAAGAGTCAAATGTCAAAGCCCAGATGTCAGAATGCGGAAGGAGTAGGTGAACCGCCAAGAGCGTCGAGATGAGAGGAATGAGGAAGTGAATCGTCGAGAATGCAAAAGGGGTGGAGCGCGCCTGGCCGCATTGGTTGTTGGGATTCGGTTATCGGTCGCTATACTCGGGGGTGCATTTCCTGCTGCTCAAAGTAGTCTCGTCGGTCGGCATGGGGCTGGTTCTGAAGCATACCGACCAGCGCGGCTATGCCCGCCTGCCGGTGATTCGGGTCAACTACGCGGTGGCCGCGATACTGGCTTTCTTCGGCGCGCACCTTGCCGGTCAGCACAGTATCTCGGTCGGGACCGCGGTCCTTGGCGCGATTACGGGCGGGTTGTTCGTGGCCGGTCTCCTGTTCTGGGCCAGGACAATCGAGGTTGCGGGCCTGGCGTTGTCGATTGTGGCGATGCGCACCGCGATTGTGCTGCCGGTGCTGGCAGGCATCGTCATCTGGCACGAGCAGACCACGCTGCTGGAACTGGTCGGCAGCGGCGTGGCCCTGCTGGCGCTCGGGCTGGTGCTGTCGGACGTCTGGCGCGCACACCGGGGCAATGGTCGGACCGTGACCGGGCCCGGACGGACGCCCAACCCGCAACTTCGACGGCGGAGCGCCCCGTTCTGGCTGGCGGGCCTGTTCCTGGTCGACGGACTGGTGATCGGCGCGGCCCAGGTGTTCCGGCAGGAGATGCCGCAGAACGAAAACCTGCCGTTCCAAGTGGTCATCTTCGTGTCCGCGTTCCTGGTTACCACCGTCATCTACTACCTGCGTCGGGCCCGGATAGACCAGGCCGCGCTCAAGTTCGGCGCCCTGCTCGGGGCCGCGAACCTCGGCAACTACCTGTTCCTTGTCCTGGCATTGACGGTCCTGCCCGGGATTGTCGTGTACCCGGCGATTGCCGCGGGCGAGGTCGGGTTGATGGCGCTGGCCGGGGTGTTCTTCTGGCGGGAGAAACTCGGGGTCCGTAGCTGGATTGGTATCGGGCTGGCGGTGGCGGCCCTGGTGCTGCTGCAGGTCGGCCGGGCAGCCGGTCAGTAGTCCGGGTCGCGGGCGCAGGGAAGACGGCCGATCCGGGTCTGTACCGGGTGTGGAGCGTATTGTCACCACGGGCGAACATCCAACTCCCTTGCCAATCGCCGGCAGGCGGGTAGCATCTTCCGTCGTCATGGAAAAGGATCGGGACCACGAGCTCGCGCGGAAGGCGCAGGCGGGTGACCTTGCGGCGTTCGAGGAACTGGTTCGGAGCTACCAGCGTCCGCTTTTCGCCTACCTGTACCGGATGTGCCGGAACGGCAGTGAAGCGGAGGAGATGGCGCAGGCGGCTTTTGTGCGCGCGTGGAAGGGACTGGCGGGGTTCCGGCACCGGTCGAGCTTCAAGACCTGGCTCTACCGGATTGCAACCAACCTCTGTATCAACCGACGAACCCGGACCCGACCGACCTGCGAACTGCCTGAAAACCTGGTCGGGCCGCAGCGGCAGGAGCCGGCCGAGGCCTACGCGCAACAGCGGCGCGAGGAGGTGGTGCGGGCCGCGCTCGACCGGCTGCCGCCGGACCAGCGGGCCGCACTGACCCTGGCGACCTACGAAGACATGAGCTACAAGGAAATCGCGGCGGCAATCGGCAAGTCGGAGCGGGCGGTCGATTCGCTGCTGTTTCGGGCACGCCGGAACATCCGGAAGCTGCTGGAACCGGCGCGTCGGAAGGGGGTAGTGTGACATTGCAGACACTGCGCAGGGAACCGCGTTCGAGCGGGTCTATAAGAGGTGAATGGCTATGAACTGCAACAAGATTGAGCGGCTCCTGCCCGCATTTCTCGTCGGCGGGTTGTCCGGGAAGCGGCGTGACGCCGTTGCCCGGCATCTGCGTGACTGCGCGGAATGCAGGCAGGAACTGGCGGCGCTGCGGGTGGACGAGTCGGTCCTGCGGGCGGTGGAAACCCCGGAAGCCCCGGCCTGGCTGGCGACGCGGGTGATGGCCGAAGTCCGCGATTTCGGCATGGTGCGCTCCGCACCGAAGCCGGTATGGGCTCGACTGCTGCCGATTGCGGCCGCGGTGCTGCTGGTCGCGGGCGGCACTTGGGCCGGCATCCGGCTCGGAACCGAGCTTGCCCGGGGCGGGCAGACGCAAACGGAATACCTTGATGGTTCAGACCTCGCATTCTCGGAACTGGTCGAGTCGACACTGGCGGGTGAGTGATGAAAAAGAGTACGATCTGGTTGATTGCCGTCCTGGTTGCGTCGGTTGCGGTCAATGCCGCGGTGGTCGGCACCCTCATCTTCTTCCACTTCGCCGGACCCCCGGTGTTGGCGCGGCCGCCATTCTGTGACACCAGGCCGGCAATGGTTGCCCGGACGGATTCGCTCCGGCAGGAAATGATGGAAGCGCGACATGGTCTGTTTTCCGTGCTGCGCGAGTCGGAGCCTTCAGTCGACAAGGCCGAACCCTGGCTACGGAAGATGGCCGGGGCACAGGACCGGCTGAATCGTGCGGCGTACGAGTTTGCGCTGAAGGCGATTGTGGACGTACCGGTGGGCCGACGTGAACGGTTGCTGCGCCGGTTCGAGCGCCACATGGGTCCGTCGCGCGGGCGGGGCCGGTTCGGGCCGGGGCGACACGGCCACCGGCCGGGACGCAGACCGGGGCCCGGACCTGAGGACGCGAGTCCGCCTGAAGACAGGTTGTACAGAGGAGAATAGGACATCATGCGAGCACGGCGGCCCGGCATCACAAGCAGACATGGCTCGGTCACGACGATTGTCGTGTGCCGGGCCGCGCGTGACTCGCAATGGAGGAACACATGAGAAAGAAGACAGCACGAATAGTCGCGGTGGTGGTTGGCATCGGAATCCTGGTGGCCGGAACGGCCTTCACCGGCCGGGCCCTGGCCCAGCAGACACCGGTGCCCGGGCAGCGGACCGGACAATACCAGGGCTATGGACAGGAACGCGGCATGCGCGGCCTCGCACTGACCGAGGAGCAGCACCGGCAGGTCGATGAACTGCGGATGAACCAGTTGAAAGAGACGATGCCGGTTGAGACCGACATCCAGATCAAGCAGATGGAGCTCGACGCGCTCTGGCGTGCGGAAGACCTCGACAGCAAGAAGATAGTCGCCAAGGTCAAGGAGATATCAAACCTGCGGGCACGGCTCCAACTGGCCCGGACAAACCGGCGGCTGGGATTCTACAAGCTTCTGACTCCGGAGCAGCGCGAGCAGGCCCGCGGTATGCGCGGCATGATGGGCAGACGGCGGGGAATGCGCGGTATGCGCGGCAAGATGGGCGGCCGTGGCGGCGGCATGCGTGGCATGGGCCAGGGTCGTCGTGGGATGCACGGCATGGGTCAGGGCCATGGCGGAGAGTGCGGCGGTGACCATGGACATGGTTCCGACTCGCGCCATGGCTCGATGCGACCGCCACAGCCCCCGGCGCCGACCGAGGAGTAACAGGCCGAGCGGACATTTATCCGACTTCATCAGGGGCGGCTTCGGCCGCCCCGCCTCCTTGTTCCGGGCAATCCGGTTTGACATGTCCCGGTATCGGCCGCATTATGGGGTGCGGGTTTGCCATCAAAAGGAGGTTCCTGATGCGTCTGTCTTATGCCTATCGCAGTAGCAGGTGCGTGGTAGCTGTGGTTGTCCTGGTTGCGGCTGCGCTCGGCGTGTTGAGCACGATTGGCTGTGACGGATCACTCCTGCCCACAATTCCGGTCATCACGCCGCCCGCCGGCACCATCTACCAGTATGCCAATGTGTCCTTCAAGTTCATGTCCACGCAGCCGGAAGACAAGAGAGTCAATTACGTGGTTGATTGGGACGACGGCACAACCGACACTTCGGCCATCGACTACGCCTCGGGTATCGAAGCGACCCTGAATCACACCTGGACCGCATTCGGTAGCTACGACGTCAAGGCGATGGCGTTGCTTGCCGACAACCCGGAGACGGCTTCCGACTGGTCCGACGCCACCACGGTGACGGTTGGCAACAGGGCTCCCGGTGCGCCCCGGATTACCCGTGTCGGCGGGAACCGTGACTCGGCGTTTGTGGCGGTGGCGTTCGACCCGGATGGTGACAGCGTCGCCTACCAGTGGGAGTTTGACTGTGTCGGTGGCGACCTCGGCGACTGGACCGCGTTCGCGCCCAGTGGCGTGCCGGTGACGGTCTACCACAGGTTTGCAGGTCCCGGTACAGTCCGCGTCAAAGTCCACGCCAAAGACATCATGGGCAGCGTCGGGCCCTGGTCCGACTCGGTCATGATCAAGGTCGTTACGGCCGGGGTCGTGGTCTGGACCTGGACCAGCCCGGACGAAAAGGAAGGCCCGCCCCGTGGTTCTGTTCTCATCCTGACGTACGAGGACAGGGAACTGGTCTATGTCGGCGCAGAGGACGAGTTCGGCAAGTTCTATGGCATCGACATCGTGGACGGCAAGGCTGACGAGCGCGGCTCCGGCATCGAACCCGAAATGCACTTCATCGGGCACGCGGCCTACTGTGCCCAGACCGGCAACATCATCGTCGGCAACGAGGACGGCGAGCTGTACGGGTTCAGCAAGTCCCTGAGCCGTCAATGGAACTGGCCTGATTCCAACCGCAACGTCACCGGCATCGAGTGGGGCGCACCCGCCATCAACGGCGACAAGATCTACTGCACGCGCGACGACGACAAGCTGTACTACTTCACCGACCGCACCACGGACGTCAGCTATGAAGCCTCCTACTACATCAAGGGCATCATCGGCAACCCGGTGATTGACAATGCCGGCAACGTGATCGTCGCCAACGACTCCGGCCAGTTGTACAAGCTCTCCTCGGACCTGAGCACCGTGGTCTGGCAGGTTCAACTCAACACGAACTACCACGGCATCAACTCCCCGGTCCTCGGCGCCACCGGCACCATCTACTGCGGTGATGACGACGGGAATGTCTACGCCCTGAACCCGGCCGACGGCTCCGAAGTCTGGAAGGTCACGGTCAGCGGCGAAGTGAACGCCATCGTGCTCGGGAGTGGTGCGATATACGCGGTGACCGGCTCGGGCAAGGTCTACCGGCTCAACCCGGCCAACGGGTCGACGGTCTGGAGTGTCGCGCTGACCGGTAGCCCGGACATCCTCACCAGCCCGATCCTTACCGCCAACGGCCTGATGTACGTGCACGACGACCAGGATATGCTCTACTGCCTGAAGCAGGACGATGGAACCCTGGTCTGGCAGTGCAACTGCGAGGAATACGCGCCGGCAGGAGCCAGGGGCCGCGGCCGACGTGACATGGAATACCCGGCCTACAGTCCCGGCATCACCTCCGGCGGTGACATCATCGTGGTCGGCTCGGACGCGCTCTACT
>CBDUZK010000097.1:0-8219 GCA_965371675.1 uncultured bacterium
GCATCGCCTGGATTGTCTCGATACTGCCGGGTGTTGACCTCCCTCTCTCGGTCGGTATCCTTGGGGCTGTTTCCGCCCTGGTCGTGGAGGCGTTGCCGATTGAAGTGAACGACAACGTCGTAATCCCGGTATTCTCCGGGGCGGTGATGATGATTGCCCTCCAGTTCCTGCACTGAGTTGAATCCCGCAGGCAGAGACGGCAGTCCATAGAAGACAAGTATGCTCTCAACAGGAGGCCTGATGAAAACCGCAATCACCCTGATGCTGCTCGTCGCGGCCGCCGGCGCCCAGCCCGTGGCCCCGGCCCTGGACAGTGTCTACCAGCTCTACGTGTCGCAGGAATACGACAAGGCCGGGGACATCCTGGCCCGGCTCGATACCCCGGATCGCCGGCCCGGGGACCGGTTCCTCATCCGGTTGGAACTGGGCGACCTCATGCTCGACAAGCTGTATGAGTACGCCGCCGCCGAGTCAATCTACGGCCTGCTGCTGGACGAATTCCCGAAGGACAAGCGCGGCCCCGACGTCCGATACCGCCTGGCGCTCGCCCAGGAGCTGCAGGAGAAGTACCTGGCAGCGGCCCAGAACTACGAAATCGTCGCCACCAAGCACATGAAGTCCCGCTTCGGCGATGACGCGCTCGACGCCATCGAACGCTGCTTCCGCAAGAACTACCAGGACCGGGTCGCCTACGTCAACGGGTTCCCGATTACCCGGATCGAACTCGATGACCGCATCAGCCGCTACCCGGCGAACTACGAGACCTACGAGCAGAAACAGACCCTGCTCGACACCATGATCGGCAACCGGTTGCTGTACAAGGCCGCTCTAGCCGCCGGGGTCCGGGACGATTCGTCGTTCGCGACCGCTGACCTCGAAATGCGCAACCGGTACGTGTTCGAGGAATGGTACGCCCGCAACATCACGTCCCAGGCCGAGCCGTCCGAGAAGCAGCTCCAGGGACAGTACCGCAAGGACAAGAAGACGAAGTACACCACCCCGGAGAAAGTCCACGGCTACCAGGTCGTGGTGGCAACCCGGGAACTGGCCGACTCGTTGCGCAAGGTGCTGCTGACCGACACGACCGTGACGTGGGAAGACGTCGCCCGGGAGCACTCGACCGCGCCGGACAGGGAACGCGGCGGTGACATGGGGTTCTTCGCCCGCGGCGTTCACGCAAAGGCAGTTGAAGGCCAGGCATTCAAGCTGAAGCCCGGCCAGGTCAGCAAGCCGGTTGCGATTGACGAAGGCTTCGCGCTCATCCGGATTACGGAGAAGCAGCCGAAGAAAATCCGCTCCTACGAGGACGCGAAAAACCAGATAGCAGTCGCGCTTCGCCAGGAGAACACGAACAAGCTCTACGAGCAGAAGACCGCCGAGCTCAAGAGCAAGGTCGCGCTGTCAATCGACTCCACGGCAATCGAGGAGGACCGCGACCTGCTCGCGACGGTCGCCGGCATCGAACTGACCCGGTCGATGCTCGACGCCCGCATTGAACAGATTCCCGGCTTCTTCCGGGCCCAGTTCGAGTCGCCGGAAGGCATGCGCCGCATCCTCGACCAGATGATCCTCGAGCGGCTCATCCTCAAGGACGCGGAAGCGAACAAGGACTGGCTCTGGAACAACGTGGTCAACAAGGTGCTCGACCGGCGCAGCCTGATGATCGTCGACGGGTACAAGCTCCAGATGACCACGAACAAGGTCGAAATCGACAGTGCTGAAGTACTCGCCGACTACAAAGCGACAATCGCGGACTTCAAGGTGGCGGCCCAGGTCCACGCCCGCGAGGTCGTCGCCCGTTCCCGCGAGCGCGCACTGCAGCTTCGGAGCTGGGCCGTGGCCGGCCGGCTGCCGGAGATGATCCTCGGCCGGGCGGTCGTGGTCACCGGGGACGAAGCCCTGGTGGAAGAATGGCGCGAGCTGCTGGCCGGGACCGACAACACCGACTCCCTGGTCGGCACGCACGGCATCACCGACGCCCCGCGCGCGGCCCTGCCGGGCACACCGACAATCCGCATCGCCAACCGCATCGTCCCCGACCTGACGCAGGCCGCGGACCTGGCCGGCCCGTTCGGAGCCGGGGAGGTCTTCGGCTTCGCGTTCCCCGAGCGTTCACGCGATGACGACATCTACGCTCCGGAACTGGTCGCGGCCGACGACGGTGAAGCCCTCGGCGAACTGCTCGACCTGGAACCGGACCGTGACTCCACCGGCGTGGCGAAGGTCGACCCGAACCGGCTCGGCACCTACGTCCGGCTCACGAACCAGTTGCCGTGGGGCTTTGTGAAGGGACTGTTCAAGCTCAACACAGGTGAAGTATCCGAGCCGCACGAGCTCGAAGAAGGCATGCTGCTGGTCAAGGTGACGCAGAAGGACAGCGCGGGCAAGGTGGAGTTCGCCGACATCGCCCGCAAGTTCTCGACCGCAGGCAGTCGCCACTCCGGCGGCGACATGTACTGGGTCAGACGCGGCGACCGCGCCCGTCCCGAGAAGGTCACCAACGCCGCCTTCGGCCTTGGGACCGGCCGGATATCCAGGGTCATGAAGACCAGCGATTCGACCTGGACCTTCATCAAGGCGGAGGAAAAGGAAAAGGCCTTCACCCGGCCGCTCGACGAGGCCCGTCCGAAGATCGAGGCGAAGCTCCACAAGCGCGAAACCAAAGAGCTGTACGAAGAACTGATGGCCGACCTGCTGGCCGGGGCCGACATTGAGACCCTGATGACGCCGTCGGACTTCATCTTCGATATCGAGGAAGAACTGAAGCAGACGCCCGAGGAAGCGACCGAACCGGAAATCGAAGAGTAGTCGGTGCCCGAGCTCCGCAAGGACCCGGTCCTCGGGCGCTGGGTAATCATATCGACGGAGCGGGCGAAACGGCCCTCGGACTACGCCCTGCCCGCAGCCGGAAAGACCGAAGCGGCCACGGTAGAGCGGGCCTGCCCGTTCTGTCCCGGCAACGAGGGGCAGACCCCGCCCGAAGTGCTACGCCGGGAAACGGGCGGTTCCTGGCAGGTCCGGGTCGTGCCGAACCGCTTCCCGGCCCTGGTCCGCGAAGGCGAGCTCGACCGCCGGGGAATCGGCATCTACGACCGGATGAACGGCATCGGCGCGCACGAAGTCATCATCGAGACCCCGGACCATTCGCTGGACCTGGCTGACCTTGACCCGGATGCCATCGCCGGCGTCCTCCACGCCTTCCGCGACCGGGCCGTTCATCTCACCAAAGACCGCCGCATCCGCTACGCGCTGGTATTCAAGAACCACGGGTCGAGCGCCGGCGCGTCGCTGAGCCACAGCCACTCCCAGCTCATCGCGACCCCGGTCATCCCGGTGCTGATCAAAGAGGAACTGGCCGGCGCCAGGCGCTACTTCGACTTCCGCGGCCGCTGCATCTACTGCGACATGGTCAAACAGGAGCTCAAGGACCGGGACCGGCTCGTCTACGAGACCGAACGCTTCGTCGCATTCGCGCCCTTCGCGCCCCGATTCCCGTTCGAGACCTGGATCGTGTGCCGCGAGCACTTCTCGTCCTACGAGGACCTGACCCCCGAACGCATCCCGGACCTTGCCCTCACGCTGAAGCAGGTGCTCGCACGCATCAACCGCGTACTCGCGCGACCGGACTACAACTTCGTGATTCATACCGGCCCGACCCAGACGCCTCACATCAAGCACTACCACTTCCACATCGAGGTGATGCCTAAGTTGAGCAAAATCGCAGGGTTCGAGGTGGGAACCGGATTTTACATCAACCCGGTCCCGCCCGAGAACGCGGCCCGCTCTCTGCGCGAAGACCAGTGAAAACCATCGTCCACGTCGCGTCCGAAGTCACCCCGTTTTCCAAGACCGGTGGCTTGGCCGACGTGGTCGGCTCCCTGCCCCGGGCGCTCGCGACAGCCGGGCTGGACGTGCTGGTCGTCTCTCCCCTCTACCCGTCCGTCAAGAAAGCCGCTCCTGACCTCGACGAGCTGACGCGAATCGAGATCCGTTCCGGGGCGTCTACTGTGACCGCACGCATTCTTGAAACCAGGCGCAACAGCGTGCGGTTCCTGTTCGTCGACGATCCGGAGTTCTTCGACCGACCGGGTATCTACGGCGACGAGCACGGCGACTACCCGGACAACGCTGCCCGGTTCCTGGCGCTCATCAACGCGACCCTCGGGACCCTGACCGACCTCGACATCCGGACCGACGTCATCCACTGCCACGACTGGCAGACCGGCCCGCTGCCCCTGCTGCTGGATGAGAACCGGCGCGCCCTTCCGCAACTCGCCCGGACCAGGACCGTATTCACCATCCACAATCTCGGCTACCAGGGCAGTTTCCCGAAGGACACATTCGAGCAGCTCGGAATCCCGGGTCACTACTGCTCTCCCGAAGGCATGGCCCAAGGCAACGGAATCAGCTTCCTCAAAGCCGGCCTGGTCTACGCCGACCGGTTGACAACCGTCAGCCCGACCTACGCTCGCGAAATCCAGACTTCCGAACTCGGCTTCGGCATGGAACAGGTGCTGCAAGCCCGCAGCGCCGACCTGTCCGGTATCCTGAACGGCATCGACGTGGACTACTGGAATCCGGCAACCGACGACAACCTGCCGACCACCTACCACCACGCCGACCTCGGTGCCAAGGAGCGCAACCGGCTGGAATTGCTCAAGGAACTCGCCCTCGACCCCGGTGATGCCCCGCTCTTCGGCATCGTCTCGCGCCTGGCCGGCCAGAAGGGCATCGACCTCGCAATCAACAGCATCCCCGACCTGGTCAAGGCCGGGGCCCAGGTGGCCCTGCTCGGCACCGGTGAACCGAAGTACCACCACGCCCTGGCCGACCTTGCCGCAGCCCACCCGGGCCGGGTCTCGGCTACCCTCGCATTCAGCGAGCCCCTGGCCCACCGCATCTATGGGGGCAGCGACTTCTTCCTGATGCCCTCGGATTACGAACCGTGCGGCCTGGGCCAGATGATTGCCTTGCGCTACGGCACCCTGCCGATAGCGACCCGGACCGGTGGGCTCGCCGACACCATCATCGACCTCGACGAGCATCCTGACACAGGCAACGGGTTTCTGCTCGAACCCCGCTCCGAGCCCGGGTTCGCCGATGCCCTGCAGCGCGCGCTCCGGCTTCACGAAGACTCGAAGCGGCTCAACCCGGTCCGCGTGCGTGGAATGACAACCGACTTCTCGTGGGGCGCCCGGGCCCGGGAGTACGTCCGGCTCTACGACCGACTCACTGCCGCAGGCCAGGGTTCTACTCGAACTCCAGTAACCGGATACTGAACCGTCCGACCACTGCCAGTATCCGCGACTGCTCGCGCAGGTCTCCCTCACTCAGCTTCAGGTGCAAAACCCCGGCCGGGAACTCGCCAAACGTGGCGTCGACCGGCAGCCATTGCCCGACGAACACCTCATTCCATGCATGGTAATAGAACGCGCCGTCCATATACACCAGCCCGACCGCGGTCCTGGCCGGCAGCCCGACCGAACGCGCCAGCCCGGCCAGCAGCACCGCGTGCTCATTGCAGTCACCTTCCATGTGCTGCAGCACGTCGAGCGCGGTCGGGAATGACGCGGTCGGGACCTTGTCCACCGATTCATACACCCAGCGCACCAGCGCCCGGGCCGCATCGGCCGCGGTCGGCTTAGGCCCCACAATCTCCCGCGCCACACGCCGCAACTGGACGTCGTCGGACTGGACCGTCAGGGTCGACGCGAGGAACTCAGCCGGCTCGGAAAGCGGCAGGCCGGGCGAGCTGTCCGGAACCGGAACCGCCACAATCTCAAGCACAAGCGGGTCCTGGCTGATGACCTGCTGATTGTCGGCCGCGAACTCGAACTCGTCCCCGGTCACGCCTTTGAGTTCGAGTCGAACCCGGCGCAGCGCGGTCGGGTCTGGAACCAATGTGTCCACCTTCACCCGGAACATACGCAGCAGGTCAAGCTGCCCCTGCCCGGTCTCACCCGAAGCCGCGACCTGCGGGTCCGCACGCTCGGAGCGCATCCCGGGCGGTGCTTCCTCGATGATGGTCAACCCGTCCGCATCCAGCCAGGTTGTCACCGTGAACATCGAGAGCTTCGTTTCCACCTTCAGGGCGTCGTACTCGCGGTCCCCGGCCTTGACCTGTTCGCGGGCGACTACCTGCACCTCGATGTCATCCACGGACATGGTTGCGGCGTCGAACACGCTCACCTTCAGCCCGGCACCGGGCTCCAGCTTACGCGTAACGACCAGCCGACCGACCGCGTCCGCCGGGTACACCGGCCCACCCAGCTCCAACACCCGCGGCTGACCTTCAGCCGGTTGGATAACCAGTTCCTTGCCCCGCACCTCGGCGGTCGCCCGCATGCTCCGACCCTGCCCCTCGAACGTGAAGCTCACATCCCGCAGCGCCAGGTCCGAATCCGTGTTCGTGACCGAACGCGCCCGCACCTTCTGGTTCACACCCATCATCGCGATATCGAGCTTCATCAGGTTCTCAAACCGATACCCGTTCTCGTACTCATCGAACCGGGAAACCGAATACCCGATCCGCTGGCCCTGCAGCCTGGTCACCAGCCATGTCTCGCCCGAGTGCAGCACGGCCCGCGAACCAATGGTGCTGTCCGCAGCCGGACCCGGGCAACCCGCGAACAGGACAACAAACAGAATCGCAGCATGTATCTTACGCATAGTCGAGAATAGCCGGGCCCGGGTTACTGTCAACGGTCCTTGGGCAGCCGGGGACATGTCTCCGTCCGTACCTCATTCCTCACTCTATCAGTGTTTATCCGTGTTCATCTGTGGTTGACTCTTCCTGGCGACTTCCGCTCCGACCATCAATCCCCGTCCTCTTCGTGTTCTTTGTGTCTTGGTGGTAGAACTCCGCTCCGGCTCTCTACCCTGGTGTTCTTGGTGTTGAATCCTTGACGGCCCCGGACTGGAACCTAGAATCCATGCGTTACAAGACGGAGCCGAAGTGGCGGAACTGGCAGACGCAGTGGACTCAAAATCCACCGTCCGGTGACGGACTTGTGGGTTCAACTCCCACCTTCGGCATGAGCCCGACGCTCTACGCCTGACGCCGGAAACATCCGGCGTAGAGCATATCGCGGCTTCGTGCTCTTGGTGTCTATGTCTGCCTTGGCGTTCTTGGCGGTTCACTTCCTCATTCTGCATTCTGCCCTCTGACTTCTGACCTCTTCGTGTTCTTTGTGCCTTGGTGGTAAAACTCCTACGCCGGTCTTCGGACCCTACCGACCCAGGGACAACCGTTCAACGGTGTGGAACTTCATCCGCCAGTCCGGTCGGGAATAAACCAGGTGGTCGACGCGGAACCGCCCGCCGCGCACCCGGTTCCGGATGCGGTTGAAAATGAGCGCCGTCTCCTCCACGTCCGGCGTACCGTCAGTGACACTCATGTGCGGCACAAACCCCCTGGTATACTCCAGGTCCGTGTTGAACAGACCGGTCGAGTGCAGTGCCTTGCGCATGGCCAGGACCCGCTCCGCGGGCTGGATGTCGAACCAGATGCACGGATAGGGCAGGAAGTTCCTCAGCGGGCCGAACGTCACGGTGAATGGCTTGAACCCAGCCAGCACCTTGCGCACCCGTACCAGTTCGGCCGGGCCCGGCTCGCTTCGGAACGGCTGGGCCACAGTCAAGTGCGGGCCCACCGTATCCGCGGACCTCGGGTCGTACCGCCTGCGCAGCCGGTTCACCCGGTGCCGGATATCGGCCGGCGGCACGATAATCAGCGCGCCCGGCAGGTACGGACGCTCCCAACCCTCGGGCTTCTGCGTGACCGGCGTCACCTCGGGAACACCTCGAACCACGCGGCGACCGGCCGGTGGTCGGATATCACCTGCTCGTACCGGTACATCTCATCGTCAAGCCGCAGGGTCACGGTCTCGCCTGCTCCGTACTCCTCAAGCGCGTCCGCGGTCACCATGATGTGGTCGATAACCGACCCGCTCCCGATGTGGGTCGCGTAGTAATGGTTGCTCCGAAACGGCCAGGTCAGGAACCGGTAATCCAGGCTGTCGTCCAGGAACGGCTGGAATACGTTCCACTGGCGCGGGTCGTCGAGCCGGTCGTTCCAGTCCCCAATCACGACGAAATCGTGCTCCCCGCCGCCCGACAGCTCATCGTCGATGTGCTCCTTCAACAGCCGGCACGTCGCACGTCGCTGCGCCTGGTCCGGGTCCGAACTCCCGGCCTTCAGGTGCAGCACAATCAGGTTG
>CBDUZK010000098.1:0-8092 GCA_965371675.1 uncultured bacterium
AAGAAGAAGGTCGCCAAGAAGAAGGTCGCCAAGAAGAAGGTGGCTAAGAAGAAGGTCGCCAAGAAGAAGGTGGCTAAGAAGAAGGTCGCCAAGAAGAAGCCGGCCAAGAAAAAGAAGGCTGCCAAGAAGAAGCCGGCCAAGAAAAAGAAGAAGGTAGTCCGCAAGAGGTAGCCTTCTCGTTGATTCCACTCGGGGGGCACACGCCCCCCGTTTTCTTTCCGCACTCCGCGTGCCTCGTGGCCCGGAAAATCTGAACCGTGGTTCAATCCCGCCCGCAGGATCGCACAGCACTGGACCGCCTGGCGGCCGGGTTTGCACAGAACCCCGTACTGGATCAAGTCGTCTCCCGGCTGGACCATAACGAGTCTCCCGGTCTCGGCGGGACATCCGGTTCCGCACGCACTCTCCTCGCCGGCATCCTCGCGAGCCGACTCAGACGCCTCGTGGTTCTCGCGCTCTCCGAGGACGATGACGCCGAGGCTTCCGCTGCAGACCTCGGTCTTCTCCTCCCGCAGGTACACCGGGTCCTGCTGGCATCAACAACCCAGCCATCACCCGAGGCTCTCGCGCGAGACTTCAAGGAGCATCACCCGACCGTTCTCCTGACCACCCGCTCAACCCTGCTGCAGCCCACACCGCTGCCGGTGGCCGCGAACAAACGTCTCCTCCGGATTCACGCCGATACCCACACTGCCATTGAAACCATCACTACCTGGCTGGCTGATGCCGAATACGACCATGTGGACCTCGTGACCGAGCCGGGCGAATTCGTCCGTCGCGGCGGCATCATCGATGTCTTCCCGGAAGGACACGACCAGCCGGTTCGAATCGAGTTTTTCGACGACACAATCGTATCACTGCGCCGGTTCGATCCGCTCACGCAGCGGTCGACCACGACCACGGACCGCGTCGCGGTGCCGACGCGCCGCAAGCCGGTGCTGTCCGACCACACGCTGGTGAGCGATCTGCCGCCGGACGCGGTCGTGATAACGCAGCGGCCGATCGAAACCGACCTCCAACAGGTTCGACTCGTTCCCGAATCGGATGCCGACATCGACCTCGGCTGCGTGCCGGCATCGAGCTACTTCGGCAACTTCAAACTGCTCGGCTCGGAAGTCGCGGCGGATGATCGGCTGTGGTACGTGGCCTGCGGCGACGACCGGCGCCGCGAGCGTGTTCGCGGGCATCTCGGCGAACATGCCGAGTACGTCGCGGAGGAAATCAGCGCCGGGTTCTTCGACACCCATGCACACTTCGTCCTGCTCACGAGCCGCGAACTCTACGGGGCCGCCCGGGCGCCCGCACGCCGACACCGCTTCAAAGGTCTGCCGGTTGACAATCTCGTCTCGCTCCGGCCGGGCGACCGGGTCGTGCACATCGACTACGGCGTCGGCGTGTTTGAAGGAACCAGGCGTATCGCCCACCAGGACGTCCACAAAGACTACATCGTGCTGCGCTACGCCGGCAAAGACCGGGTCTACGTGCCGGTCGAAAACCTCGGGCTGATCGACCGCTACGTCGGTACCGGCCGGACGCCGCCGCGACTCGATCGCATCGGCGGCCGGTCCTGGCTCGTCGCCAGAGCCCGGGCCGCGCAAGCAAGCGCACAGTACGCGCAGGAGCTGCTGGATATCCAGGCACGCCGCGGTGCCGTCCGCGGGTTCGCCTTCACGGCCGACAGCGAATGGCACCGGGAACTCGCGGACTCCTTCTCCTACGAACTGACTCCCGACCAGGCGCGAGCCATCGACGCCGTCCAACAGGACATGGGCAGCCCGCGCCCGATGGAGCGACTCGTATGCGGCGACGTCGGGTACGGCAAGACCGAAATCGCCCTGCGGGCCGCCCTCCAGGCGGTTGCCGGCATGAAGCAGGTAGCCCTGCTGGTACCCACCACAATCCTCTGCTACCAGCATCACGACACGTTCCGCCGGCGACTCGTACCGTTTCCGCTGAGAGTGGAGATGCTCTCACGACTCACCAGGCCGGCGCAGCGGCGCACGATCATCGCCGACCTGTCCGCCGGCAAAGTCGACATCCTGATTGCCACCCACACGCTGTTTGCCGCCGCGCCCCGCTTTCGAGACCTCGGCCTGCTCATCGTCGATGAAGAACAGAAATTCGGCGTCCGCCAGAAGGAACGCATCAAACAACTCCGGGCATCGATCGACGTCCTCTCGCTCACTGCTACGCCGGTGCCAAGGACACTCCACATGACTCTGGCCGGACTGCGCGACATCTCCACCATCCATACCCCTCCACCCGGCCGGCGCGAAATCCACACCGAAGTCGGCCCGTGGGATGATGCCCTCGTCGTACACTACATCGCGCGCGAGCTGGAGCGCGACGGCCAGGTATTCTTCGTGCATAACCGCATCAAGTCGCTCGGCGCGGTTGAGAAACGCCTGCGACGCCTGTTGCCGGGCGTCGACCTCGCGGTAGCCCACGGCCAGATGCCGACGCACCGGATGGAGGACATCTATCTCGATTTCGCTTCGGGCGGCCACCAGGTCCTGCTGTCGACCGCTATCGTGGAGTCGGGACTGGACCTGCCCGACGTGAACACAATCATCGTGGACCGCGCGGAGCTGTTCGGTCTCGCCGACTTGCACCAGTTGCGCGGGCGCGTCGGCCGATCCAGTCGCCAGGCCTACGCGCTGTTCCTGACACCGACCCGGCAGGATGTCACGTCGGACGCGCGCAAGCGCCTGTCTGCACTGCTCGCCTACTCACAGCTCGGCTCCGGGTTCCGGCTCGCCATCCGTGACCTGGAACTCCGGGGCGCCGGCGACCTGCTCGGCCTGCGGCAACACGGACACGTCGCGCGCGTCGGCCTGAGCTTCTACGCGCGGCTGCTCAAGGAAGCGACCGATCGCCTGCGCGGCACCGAACCCGAACTGGAGCCGGAACTGAAACTCGAAATCAGTGCCTACCTCCCCGAACCGTACGTCGCCGACTCGTTCGAACGGGTCGCGCTCTACCGCCGGCTGCTCGGCCTCGAGTCCGACACCGAACTGCAGGAGTTCAAGGATGAACTTATCGACCGGTTCGGGCGTTACCCACCGGTAGTCGAGAACCTCTTCCGGATTGCCCTTGTCCGAATCCGCGCCCGGGGCCTCCGGTTGCTGAAAGTGGAACTGCGCCGCAGCGGCGCCCTGGTCATCGCCGCGGACCGGACCGTGGAAATACCCGGGGGTATCGAAGAACTACTGCAGTGGCTCGAGCGGACGGGCCGTTGATCCTTCAATCGTAATCCGCCGACCCATTTCCACAACATCAAGACGGATCACCAGTGCGCGGGCAGGCAGGCGACCGGCCAGCCGATCCGCCCACTCAATAACGCAGATACCGTCACCTTCCATGTAATCATCCAGGTCCACACTCTCAAGCTCGGCCGTCCCGCTGAGTCGATACAAATCGAGGTGATAGACCGGCAGGTCACCCTCGTATTGGGTGGCAATCACAAAAGACGGGCTCTTCACCGTCTCGGTGACGCCCAGCCCGGCGGCGATGCCCTTGATCATGGTCGTCTTGCCACTGCCCAGGTCGCCGAAGAACGCCACGACATCTCCGCGTCGCAATCGGCCTGCAAGCTTGCGGCCGAGACCAATGGTCTCGGCCGCACTCGCAGTGTGATAGACAGCCACGCGTCCCCGGGGACGCTAGTCGAGCATCTCGACGCTGATCGCGGTGGCCTCGCCCCCGCCAAGACAGATGACAGCCAGGCCCTTCTTCATCTTCCGCTGCTTGAGCGCATACAGCAGGGTAACGAGAATCCGGGCGCCCGAGCAGCCAATCGGGTGGCCCATCGATATCCCGCTGCCGTGGACGTTGACCTTGTCCAGGTTCCAGCCAAGCTCCTTCGAGTCGGCCAGGAACTGGGAGGCGAACGCCTCGTTGAGCTCGATCAGGTCGAAGTAGTCGATGTCAACGCCCTGGATTTCAAGCAGGGTCCGGACCGCCTTGACCGGGGCGTAGAACAGCATCTTGGGTTCGACGCTGCCGGTCGTATAGGTAATCATGCGGGCCATCGGCTTGAGCTTCCGTTCCTGCGCGTAGTCATCACTGGCCAGGACCAGCGCCGCCGCGCCATCGTTAATCGATGAAGCATTGCCCGCGGTCACGGTCCCGGTTTTTGTGAATGCCGGCCTGAGCTTCGCCAGTCGCTCGATCGTCGTGTTCGCACGCGGCCCCTCGTCCGTGTCCATGATCACCGGGTCTCCCCGGCGCTGCGGCACAGACACGGGGATGATCTCGGACTTGAACCAGCCTTCGCTGATTGCCTTGACCGCCCGCTGGTGGCTCTTGAGCGCCCACTGGTCCTGCTCCTCACGGGTCAGGTTCGAGTTGCTCGCGGTGAAGTCACCAAGCTCGCCCATGTGGGTGTTGCCGAAGAAATCCCAGAGGCCGTCATAAATCATCCCGTCCTGGAGCTTGACATCTCCGAGCTTGGTGCCGGTCCGGAGCCGCTTGAGGTAATAGGGTACGTTCGACATCGACTCCTGCCCGCCGGCAACCACGAGCTTCGCGTCCCCGGCCTTGATCATCTGGCAGCCGAGCGATGCCGCGATCATCCCCGAACCGCACACCTTGTTCACGGTCAGGGCCGGAATCGTCGGGACGAGGCCGGCCCCGATTGCGGCCTGCCGGGCCGGTGCCTGGCCGATACCGGCCGGACACACATTACCCATGATCACGCCGTCGATATCCGCCGGGTCCACACCCGAACGCTTCACCGCCTCCTTGATGGCGATTGCTCCGAGCTCCGGCGCCCGCAGGGATGCCAGGCCGCCCAGGAACCTGCCGACCGCTGTCCGAACAGCGCCGAGGATAACCGTTTTTTCTGCCTTGCCGATTGTCATCGTCTACATCCTTTCGGTTTATTTCGTCCTGTTCCAGTCTGCCTTGCGCTTCTCAAGAAACGCAGCCGTACCTTCGCCCGGCTCGCCCGAAGAAAAGCAGACGTTGAACGCTTCAATCTCGTATGAATTCCCGGTGGTCAGGTTTGAATCCAGTCCCCGGTTGATACAGGTTTTCGCCATCCTGACCGCTGTCGGTCCGTTGGCGGCGACCTTCCCGGCCATCTTCGCTACGTACTCAATCAGCCCGTCCGCCGGCACGACCTTGTTCACGAGCCCGATTCGCAGCGCCTCGCCGGCGTCAATCGCGGCCCCGGTGAAAATCAACTCCTTGGCGATTCCCGGACCGACCAGCCTGGACAGCCGTTGGGTCCCGCCGAACCCGGGAATCAAGCCGAGCTTCACCTCGGGTTGCCCGATCAACGCCGTATCCGCCATCACCCGGACGTCGCAAGCCAAGGCGATCTCGCACCCGCCACCGAGTGCGAAACCATTGATTGCCGCAATCACCGGCTTCTCGATGTCCGCAAGCCTGCCGAGCGCCCGGTGCCCGTTCACAGCGAACTCCCGCGCCTGCATCGGGGTGAAACCACTCATCTCCGCGATATCGGCCCCGGCCACAAAGGCCTTGCCTTCGCCGGTCAGCACAAGCACCAGCACGTCGTCCTGCTTCTCAAACCAACCGACCGCCTGCTCGATCTCCAACACCATCTCCGTGTTCAGCGCGTTCACCGGCGGCCGGTCGAACCGCAGCCACCCGACCGGGCCGTCTCTGCTGACCTTCAGATTCTTGAACTCCACAATACCTCCTGGTGACGTCAACTACGGACCGAGGAACATCTCAGGGCAGTCCACTATAGATGGAACGGAATGCCGGTCAAGTCGGACGCGGCTCTACGGGCCCCAGACCCGCCCGGTCTGCCCGGCATCATGACCGTACATCGGCCAGCACGGATCCGGAGCCGGTGCCTCGGCCACGTAGGCCGCGAACAGCGTCGGGTCGTCGGCCCCGATACCGTACACCACACTGTCCTGCCCGAGCACCATACCCTCCGGCGCATGACACTCCAGCCCGATTCTCCACGCCTCGCGACCCGTGGAATCCAACGCGACCAGCGCGCCGCCTTCAACCGAGGTCAGGCCGACGAACACCGAACCGGTGCTGCCCAGGCACGGCGTCCCGCAACTCACCGCCTCGCCGGCCGGAGCTGCCCAGGTCCACGAAGAACGTCCGTCCGCCTCGAATGCAAAGACCGAATCGCGACACGCAACGTACGCACGCCCGCCCGGGCCGACCACCGCGGTGTGCGGCCCGACCGGGTTGGGAGCGGCGCCGAGCAGGTGATACCAGGCCGTGCCGGTGGTATCGAACGCCTGCACGAGCGTCTGCTCCACCCCGACACTGCTCCAGCCGTAGTAGAACCGTGGCCCGACGACCACCACGTCCGGCACCAGTCCCGGCGCCGACCACACGCCGACCTGGCGATTGCCGTCATCAAACCGGCGCAGCGAATCCCCCAGGCACAACAGGTTGCCGTCCGCGTCCTGCACCGGGGCAATCCAGTTCAGCGCCGGCCCGGCAATCGTATCGACCATCATTCCCGTGCCCGGACTCAACATCCAGCAGGTATCACGCGTCGCCACCGCCAGCACATCGCCCCGCAACACCATACCCAGTTCCGTGCCTTCAATCACAGTCCGCCAGCGTCCCGATTCCGGGTATCCCCAGACCGCCTCGTCGTCACGCACGAACACGCCCGCGCCGGCCGAGCCGGCAAACGCACGGACACCAACCGGTCCCAGGTGCTCACCCAGCCACTCACCGGTTACGCGGTCATACCTCGCGACCATATCCCGGTCCGCTACCGCGACCTCGCCCGGGCTTGCGACCAGCGGCACTCTGAACCCCGGCTCGTCCAGCGACACCTCCCACCGCAACTCCGGCCGCGCCACGACCATCATCGTGTCCACCGGTATCCACGAAGTCGCAAGACCGGTCCGGTCCTCACACCGCACTGCAATTCCATGCGCCCCGATATTGCTCCATGCGTGAGAGTTTCGGTACACCACCCCGGAACGCTTCCACGGACTCCAGTCCGACCGGTCGCCCTCACCCCAACGATACTGGTAGCGAACCCGGTCCCCGTTGATATCCTGGGCGCGAACCGCGAAACGGTAGCTCTCGCCGGCGAACCCGCGCGGCGGGGACCAGAAAGAATCCACTTGCGGCGCAGCCGGCGGCCACTCAATCCGGCACAGGACGTGCGCGAACACCCGCACCGGCGCCTCTGCGCCCCGCGCGTCCCGAATCCAAAGGCGAACCACGAACACGCCGGTATCCGCCCAGGAATGCGCGAACCAAAACGTATCCGAACCAACCAGCCAGGAACTCGTGTCCGGTTCGGTCCCGTCGCCCCACGTCATCTCGCATCGCAGCGAGTCTGAGTCCGGGTCCTCGGCCAGCACGGCGAAATCATACACCCGGCCCGGCACGACCCGAGTCGCGCCCCTGCTCCACACGAACACCGGCGGGCGATTCGCAAGGTGGCACGATTGTATCAGGGCCGTCGCGAGCAGCAGCACAACCAGGTAGATTCGATTCACAACTCCGGAAATGCTACGTTCGGACATCAGTCAGTCAAGCGGTTGCAGACAGCCTCACGGACTCTGAATCACCAGCTTCTGAGCCACGCTCCCCGCCGGACCGCGCACGAAGTAGACGCCGGCCGGAACGTGACGCAGGTCGTTCGCACCCGACCCGAGCCCGGCCACCCTGCGGCCGCGGATGTCAAACAGCGTCGCCGACCCCGAACCGGTCAGGCACACCCTGCCGCTCGTGACGCTCGGGAATACCAGCATGCCCGTACCCGGACGTTCGATCCCGGCCTCGCCAATCCCGGTGACAATGCGGTTCGTCTTGTAGAATATCTCCTCCTGTGCCCCGAACCGCTGGTCCCAGAACACCAGGTGGACATACCCGTCCGCATCCAGCACCGGCTTCGCCGGCCCGGTAGCAACGTCGTAGAACGTAAGCTGGGTTGAATCGGTCCAGATTTGCTGAACCGGGTCATACCGCCGGTAACACAGGAACCAGCCCCCGGAATGCCCGACATGGGTCAGGTGCCGCTCCCCGGTTTCAAGGTTCACCCCGACCTTGGGAAACGGAGCCCCGGCCCATGAGTAGAAATGGGTCACCGGACCCCACACACCGGTGGACCGGTCCCGGAAGCGGT
>CBDUZK010000099.1:0-7861 GCA_965371675.1 uncultured bacterium
CCAAGGAGCCGGCGGGCGCGGCTGATGTCGGGCCGGCGGCGTTTCGGGTCGTCCTGCGGCAGAGACATGAACTTGAGCGGGCTGGCGGACCCGGTGAGCCGTTTGACCATGCGGGCGAAGCGGAGCATCGTGAACTCATCCGGGTTGCCGAGGTTGACCGGCATCGGGTCCGGGCAGGCGGACAGGCGGAACAGCGCGTTCACCATGTCGGACACGTAACAGAAGCTGCGGGTCTGCCGGCCGGTGCCGTAGATGGTCAGCGGCTTGTCGTGGAGCGCCTGGTTGATCAGGTTCGGTACGATGCGACCGTCATCCAGTTTCATCCGCGGCCCGTAGGTGTTGAAGATGCGGGCGATACGGGTCGGGACGCCGTGGTGGCGGTTGTAGGCCATGATCAGTGCCTCCGAGAAGCGTTTGGCCTCGTCGTACACCGACCGGATGCCGACCGGGTTCACGTTGCCCCAGTAGGTTTCCTTCTGCGGGTGCTTCTCCGGGTCGCCGTACACTTCGGAGGTCGAGGCCATCACGAAGACGCACCGGCGCCGGCGGGCGAATTCGAGCAGGTTGCGGGTGCCGGTCGAGCCGACTGCGAGCGTTTCAAGCGGGCGGGCGAGGTAGTCCCGCGGAGACGCGGGCGACGCCAGGTTGAAGATGACGTCGATGGTCCCGGGTACGCGCAGGGTCCGGGTTACGTCGGCCCGGATGAACCGGAAGCCGCGGCGACGGAGCAGGTGGCTGATGTTCCGTTTGCGGCCGGTGACCAGGTTGTCGATGCAGGCGACGTCGATGTCCTGTTCGAGCAGGAACTCACACAGGTGTGAGCCGATGAAGCCGGCCCCACCCGCGACCAGGGCTCTCATCGGCCGATGCCGAGGTAGGTGAAGCCGAGCTGTTCGACTTCGGACCGCTCGAACAGGTTCCGGCCGTCGCAGATGACCGGGACGCGCATGCGCTGTTTGAGGGCCGCAAGGTCGAGCTTGCGGAACTCGGGCCACTCGGTGACCAGGGCCAGCAGGTCGGCATTGTCCGCCACGTCCTCGGCCTTGTCGCAGAACTCGATGCCGGGGATGATCTTGCGGGCCCGGTCCATCGCCTGGGGATCGTAGGCCTTTACCTTCGCTCCGCGCCGGACGAGGTCCGCGATGATGTCGATCGACGGGGCGAAACGCATGTCGTCGGTGTTCGGTTTGAAGGCCAGGCCGAGGACCCCGATGTTCTTGTCGCGCAGGTTCCAGAGCACGCCGCGAATCTTCTCGACGAACCGCCGCTTCATGTCGGCGTTGACGTTCTCGACTTCGCGGAGCATCCCGAACTCGTAGCCCATCTCCTCGGCGATGCGGATGAACGCGCGCAGGTCCTTCGGGAAACAGAACCCGCCATACCCGACCCCGGCGTTGAGGAACGCCGGGCCGATCCGGTCGTCCATGCCCATGCCTTCGGTCACGCGCCGGACGTCGGCCCCCGAGGCTTCGCAGACAATCGAGAGCGCGTTGGCGAAGGATATCTTCATCGCCAGGAACGCGTTGGAGGCGTGCTTGATCAACTCGGCGCTCGCGATGTCGGTGATGACGAGCGGCGCGTTGAACGGCTCATACACCTCGGTCATCAGCTTCCGGGCGCGGTCACTCTCGACCCCCACGACGATCCGGTCCGGGTGCAGGAAGTCATCGACCGCCGAGCCTTCGCGCAGGAACTCGGGATTCGAGGCGACGTCGAACGGGGTTCCGTCCTTGTTGTAGCGCTCGATCGTGGTCCTGATCCACTTATGCGTTTGTACCGGGACGGTCGATTTCTCGACGATGAGATGGTACTCGCGCATGTTGGTCGCGATGTCGCGCGCGACGTTCTCGACGTAGGTCAGGTCCGGGTCGCCGTTCTCGGTGGTCGGGGTCCCGACCGCGATGAACGCCACCTGCGACGTGCGGACCGCGCTGCCGATGTCGGTGGTGAAGCTCAGGCGTCCGGCGGACGTGTTCTCCCGGACGATCTCCTCAAGCCCGGGTTCGTAGATCGGGATGCCGCCCTGGTTCAGCATCTCGATCTTCGCGGAGTCGCTGTCCACGCAGATGACTTCGTGCCCGACCTTCGCGAAGCACGCCCCGGTCGTCAGCCCGACGTACCCGGTTCCAACCATGGCAATTTTCATAGCATGAATATATTGACACCGGTCGGCAAGTCAAGAATAGGCAAGGGTTCTGCAGTCAGCCGGCGTCGCCGCGATGCAGCCGACGAGCCTCATCCTGCAGTTCGGCGAGGAGCTGCAGGGCCTGCAGCGGGGACGTTTCTTCCAGGTCGATTCCGGCCAGTCGTCGGACGATGTCCGGTTCCGGGCCGGGTGATGTCGGCGCGTCGGCCGCCATCGGGAGCGCTTCGGCTTCGGTCACGGGTCGGGTCGGGGACGCGCGGTCGGCAACGGCATTCTCGTCGAACCGGGCCAGGATTTCCCGGGCTCGGGCGACCACGGTGTCGGGGAGACCGGCGAGACGCGCGACCGCGATCCCGTAGCTCTTGCCGGCCGGTCCGGGCTTGAGTTTGCGCAGGAAGAGGATCTCATCCCGCTGCTCGCGAACCGAGAAGTTGTAGTTGCGCGCGCGGGACAGGAGAGTCGTGATATCGGTGAGTTCGTGGTAGTGGGTCGCGAACAGGGTCCGGGGGCGGCGCTCGGCCGGCCCGTGCAGGTATTCGACCACGGCCCACGCGATGGCGAGTCCGTCGCTGGTCGCGGTCCCGCGGCCGACTTCGTCGAGGATGACCAGGCTGCGGCTCGTGGAGTTGTTGAGGATGTTGGCGGTCTCGGTCATCTCGGCGAGGAACGTGGAGACACCCCTGGCCAGATCGTCGGACGCCCCGATCCGGGTGAATATCTTGTCCACAACCCCGATGCGTGCTTTCCGGGCCGGGACGAAGCAGCCGACCTGGGCCATTACGGCAATCAGTGCCACCTGCCGCAGGTAGGTGGACTTGCCGGCCATGTTGGGACCGGTGATGATGTAGACCTGCTCGCCTTCGGTATCGAGTTCCGTGTCGTTGGGAATGAACGCGCGTTCGAGCATCAGTTCCACGACCGGGTGGCGGCCGCGCTCGATTTCGATGACGTGCGAATCGTCCACGGTCGGTCGCGTGTAGCGGTTCTCGCGGGCCGCCTGTGCGAATCCACCGAGCACGTCGAGCTCGGAGAGCAACCCGGACAGCATCATTACCCGGTTCACCTCGCCGGCAACCCGGCGCCGGAGCTGCACGAACAGCTCGCGCTCAAGTGAGTTGATCCGGTCCTCGGCGTTGAGGACCTTGGCTTCGTATTCCTTGAGTTCGGGCGTGATGTAGCGTTCGCCGCCGGTCAGGGTCTGCTTGCGCAGCCAGGTTTTCGGGACCTGGGCCACGTAGGATTTGGTGACTTCCAGGTAGTAGCCGAACACCGAGTTGTACCCGACCCGCAGGTTCGGGATGCCGGTGTGCTCGCGCTCGCGCTGTTGCAGGTTCGCGATGTAGGATTTGGCATTGCGCGAGACGTCCCGCAGCTCGTCCAGTTCGGCGTTGTGCCCGGGTCGAATCAGGCCGCCTTCGGTCGTGGCCAGCGGCGGGTCGTCGACCAGGACGGCCCCGATTTCACCGGCCACCGGCGAGAAGTCCTCGATGTTCTCGTGGAAGTGCGCCAGCTGGTCCGAGGCGCTGTCGGTCAGGGCGGACTTGATGCCGGGCGCCGCATCGAGCCAGTTCTTCAGCCCGACGAGGTCGCGGGCATGGGCCCGTTCCAGCGCGACGCGGGAAGCGACCCGTTCGAGGTCGCCGATGCCTTCCAGTTGCTCCTGGATTCCGGGCAGGCGTGAGCCGGAACCGGTCAACTCCGCTACCGCGTCCAGGCGGGCATTGATCGCGGTCGGGTCGAGCAGCGGGGCGAGGAGCCAGCGGCGGAGGAGACGCCCGCCGCCCGGTGTGCGGGTGCGGTCGATCACCGCCAGCAGCGTTCCTTCGGTCCGGGCCCGGTCATTGGTCGGGTGGATGCGTTCGACGAGTTCGAGGTTGCGGCGCGAGATGCGGTCAATCAGCAGGTAGTCGCCGGTGCTGTAGGGTGTCAGGCGCTGGATGTGGGGCAGGGCGCTTCGCTGGGTCTCTTCGAGGTAGTGGAGCGCGGCCCCGGCGGCGCAGATGCCTTCGGTCATGTCGCCCATCCCGAACCCCTCCAGGTTGGCGACCCCGAAGTGGGAAGTGAGACGGTTGAAGGCGAAGTCCTCGGTGAAGTAGTAGTCTTCGAGGCGGGTGACTTCAATGCCCTCGGGCAGGTCCAGCTTGTCTTCGAGCGAGTCGGGCAGCAGCACTTCGCGCGGCTCGACCTTCTGGATTTCCTCGCTCAGGGAACGGAGCGGGACTTCGGCGGCCCGGAACTCACCGGTCGATACGTCGGCGAAGGCGATGCCGCAGGAATCGGCGAGCGGGCAGAGCGCCATCAGGTAGTTGCTGCGGCGTTCGTCGAGCAGGCCGGGCCGGGTGAGCGTGCCCGGGGTGATGACTTCGACGACTTCGCGCCGGACCACGGGTCTGCGGCCGGAGGGAGGCTCCAGTTGCTCGCAGATGGCCACCTTGAAGCCCAGGTTCACCAGTCGCCCGACGTAGGTGTCGAGGGATTTGGCCGGGACCCCGGCCAGGGGCACGCGGTTCGCAGGGCCGTGCGGGCGCGAGGTGAGCGTCAGCCCGAGCGCCTTCGCGCCGGTTTCCGCGTCCTCGTAGAACATCTCGTAGAAGTCGCCGACGCGGAACAGGAGCAACGCCCCTTCATGCTGGCTCTTGATGCGGCGGTACTGCTCGATCAGCGGTGTGGCGCGGGCCAAGCGGTGTTATTCCCGGCCGGGGGCGCCTTCACCGTGCTGCAGGTCGGCGCCACACGACGGACAGCTCAGGACCGGCTCGGCCAGGGCTTTGCCGCAGTGTGGGCAGGCGAGTTCCTCGGCCTGCAGTTGCCCGATGACCGATTCGAGCACGTGTTCGGCCTGGTCGTGGTGTCCTGCTTCGAGTTCGAGCGCCGCGAGTGTGACCGAGCAGAGCAGGTCCTTCCTTCCGGTGCAGGCTCGTTCGAGCAGGCTGACGGCCGCGCCGAGGTTCTGTTTCTTGCGGAGGATCATGGCGAGCGCCACCGCGAGGCCCGCGTCCTGCGGGGTCTTGCGCAGGATGTTCTCATACAGTTTGGTGGTCTCATCGTACCGGCCGAGGTCGTAGAAGGCGCGTTCGAGCCGGCCTCGGACGAGGCGGTTCTGTTCCGGGGCGAGTTCGAGCAGTTCCTGCCAGTCGCGGACCGCAGCCTCGGTATCGCCCCGGGCGAGGTGATAGTCGCCGCGGTACAACCGGACGGCAATTGATTTGGGGTCGAGCCGCAGCGCCTTCGTGAACTGCTTACCGGCGGCCTCGGGGTTGGCGGCGGCGACTGCGCGGCCGTATTCCGCCATCAGGACGGCGATCCAGGGCCGGTCGCGCGAGTTGCGGCCGAGTTCGTGCAGCAGGCTTTCGCACTTGTCCCAGGATTCAGTTTCTACGTAGAGCCGGAACAGGCTGGTGACCGTGGAGCGTTCCCGCTTCCGGTCGTGCATCAGTTCTTCGAGCGTGGCGATGGCCTTCAGCTTGCGTCCGGTCTTCAGGTAGTCGCGGGCGAGCGCGCGGAAGACGAGCCGCTCGTCGCCGGGCTTCAGGTTGCGGCGCAGGTTCAGGTTCTCGTGAATCTTGAGGGCGCGTTCCGGTTCGTCCTGCTCCATGTAGATGTCGCCGAGGCGTACCCACGCGTCGATGTTGTCCGGGTCGGAACCGACCGTCTCCTTCAGCCGGGGGATGGCTTCGGTTGCGTGGCCGTCGAGGATGAGCTGGAGCGCTTCGACGTACGCCGGGACCGAGGTCTTCCGGCGGCGCAGGAACTCGCGGATGAGCGGGTAGAGGGCGACCACCGTCAGCGCGAGGATGATGATAACAAGCAGGGTCATAGCTCATCCCTTTCGTCGGGCGTCTCGTCCATCGGGCCGAGCGGCGCGTTCCGGAAGGCCCGCAGTTCGTCGGTCAGCGCCTCGATGTCCTTGTCCTGGCGGCGGAGCCGGGCCCGCAACTGGATCTCGGAGACGAGTGTGAACACGCCGATGCAGAGCGCGCCGAAGGCGAACGAGTACAGCATCACGAACGCCACCGGCACGTTCTGGAACTCGGCGGTGAATATGCGGGCCGTGGTCAGCTCCTGCGCGTTCATCAGGGCGAGGATGAGCAACAGGATGAAGACCAGCAGCGTCAGGACGATGCGGAAGATAATCATCAACCCTCCTTAGTGCGGTGTGGCGGGGACCGCCTGTGTTTCGGCAATCGGGGTCCATCCGCGGATGTGCGTTATCCGGCAGGTGAGCGTATCACCCACGGCTGCCGGGCCGGTGACAATCACGGTTTTGTTGGTCCGGGTGCGGCCGAGCATGCCGCGCCCGCGCGGGCCCGGGGCTTCGATCAGCAGTTCGACCTCGCGGCCGACGAGCCGTGCGTTTCGTTCCCGGGTAATCCGGTTCTGGACGTCAATCAGTCGGGCGAGGCGGTGCCCGGCGTCCGCTTCGGATACCTTGGGCGTCATGCCCTCGGCCGGAGTTCCCGGCCGCTGGGAGTAGCGGAACATGTAGGCGAAGTCGAAGCTTACCTCCCGGATGAGGTCGAGCGTGTCGGAGAAGTCGGCCTCGGTTTCGGATGGGAAGCCGACCAGTACGTCGGTCGTGAGCCCGAGGTCCGGCAGGAGCCGGCGGGCGAACGCGACCTTGTCGAGGTACTGGCCCCGCGTGTAGCGGCGGCCCATCATCTTCAGGATTCGGTCCGAACCGGACTGCACCGGCAGGTGCAGGTCCGGGCACACGGCCGGGATTTCGGCCATCGCTTCGACAACCCGCTGGTCGAGGTCGCGCGGATGAGAGGTCAGGAACCTCAGGCGTTCCACGCCCGGGATGGCCGCGACCGCGTGGAGCAGGGCCACGAAGTCGGTCCCGTTGTCGTCATAGGCGAGCGCGTTCTGACCGAGCAGGGTGACGTCGCGGACGCCGGTCTCGACCAGCCCGCGGACCTCGTCGAGCACCTGGCGCTGCGGGCGGGAGCGCTCCGGACCCCGGGTGTGAGGCACGATGCAGTAGGCGCAGTGGTTGTTGCAGCCGCGCATGATGGTGACCTGCCCGCGGACCCCGGCCGGCGCGTGCGGTGTGACGTGTTCGTAGCACTCGTCGGTGTGGTCGAGCCGGACCACCGGTTGGCCGGTGGTCACGACCTGTTCGATCAGCTCGGGCAGGTGTCGGTAATGGTCCGGTCCGAGCACGAGGTCGGCCCGGTGTTCGGAGACCAGTGAGTCGCGGACGTTGCGCGACATGCAGCCGAGTACGGCCACGACCCGTCCGGGTTCGGCGTCGCGGATGGCGCGAAAGGTCCCGAGCCGGCCGATGGCCCGGCGTTCGGCGTGGCTGCGGACCGCGCAGGTCAGCATCAGCAGTACGTCCGCCTCCCGTTCGGCGGCAGTCTCCTCGAACCCGGCCGATTCCAGCACCGCCCGGACGATGCCGGCTTCGTACTGGTTCATCTGGCAACCGTATACCTGCAGGTAGAATCTGGACACGATACGTGGAAGATTCTACCCGGATGACCGGGTTGTCAAGGAGAATGCCGGTTCTGATGACCCGGAGGACTGTTTGACACGGTGCCGCAGGGGCGTACAATATCCGCTCGGAATCGACTCTGGAGTCGGTTCCGTCGGTGTTTGTGAAGACAGAAACCGTCCGGTCCGGGCGCGACCGGCACGTGGGTCTGCCCTCTGCAATCAGGGTCTCACAGGGGCAGCCCGGATATTCAGCGAGAGACCTACCGAAAGGAGACC
>CBDUZK010000100.1:0-7670 GCA_965371675.1 uncultured bacterium
GTCGCCAAACGTGCCCTGCCAAAGATTCCCGCGCAGGTCAATGGCGATTCGGTCCAGCTCTTCGAGTTCAAGGGTCATGCCCTCGGGTGGAATCGGTGTGCTCTGGTCCGACAGCTCTGCCTGGATTTCGACGCCCTCGATGACCCCGGAGATCGCCAGTTGGGTGGACTGGGTGATGCCGGTCCCGTCAATGCCGCCGATGGAAAAGCCGACCGACTTGCTGCCGCTGATATCCAGCGCCCCGCTGTCCGAGGCCCAGGTGCTGCCGGAATCAGGTGCGTGGATGCCGCCTCCCGCTTCGGTGCTCTCGGCCGGAACCGCGACGTGGAGCCGGTACTCCGGGCGAATCGCGGTGAACGGAACCGTGCGATAGTCCACCCGCACTTCCGTGCCCGCGGCCAGGGCCGGGTCGAACCGGATCAACCCGCGCTCGTAGTCAAGACTGTAGTCAACCGCATTCAGCTGGCGTCCGTCGGCAAACACTGAGTCGGAGTCAACCACCAGCAGCACGTGGCGCAGTCGGTACGGACCACCAGTCCCGTCAGCCCGGAACGCCGTATGTGGCTCTGTCGCTACGAGCAGGAACAGTAGGACCGTGAGGAGCATCGCCGGTCAGGGCAACCGGTAGATTGAAACCCGCGTGTCGCCTTCGAGGACCGCCAGCCGGTCGCCGAGGATCGCGAAAGACATCGGCAGCGCGTCGGCGGGCAGTTGCAGCCCGCGAGCGGACTTCTCCTCCAGCACCAGGATGTCCGACCTTCGCCGAGAGCCGAGGTACACCGTACCGGCGGCGTCGGTCGCGAGCAGGTTGAACTCACCGGCCAGCTTCACCGGCGGGTCGGCAATCCCCGCGCGGTTGAACCGCACCAGGCGGTTCCTCCCGCCAAGCACGCAGAACCGGCCATCTGGCAGCCCGCCCATCGGACCGGGATACAGCACGTCGGCCGCGCTCATGAACTCGCGGCTGTCGCCGAACAGGGTCTTGTACCAGATGACGCCGCGCTCCGAATCGCCAACCAGCATCTCACCCGGGGTGTAGCTTACCAGCCCGGCAACCCGCACGTTGTTCAGCCACGCCTTGAGGACCAAGTCTTCCTTGAGCATCCGTGACAGCACCCGGTCGTCGTAGACGTAGACATAAAACCGGTCGGCCACAATGCCGCGCGGGCCGACCAGTCGCTCGGTCAGCGGGATGGTATCCACCGGGACCAGCTCCGCGTCCAAGCGGACAATCCGGGTGCCCGACGCCTCGAGCACCAGCAGGTAGTCGCCGTCGCTGCACACCGCGACCGCGGACCCGCCAAGCTCGACCGAACACTCTGCGTTGAGCCGGGCCGCCGCGCCGACCGGCGCCAGTCCCGCCGTGCCACGACACCCGGTTGAAACAAGGGCCGCCATGCCCGCAATTGCGAATGCCGCGCGGTAGTTGATCATTCCCTATCTTCTCCTGCGTCAGTCGGGTGTCAAGTCACAGCGGCTCGCGGGCTGTGGCGGGGCCCGACCGGGTCTTGACTTGAATAGGCGCATAACTATCCTTAGCGCGCAATTCGGCAACTCTAAGGAGGACTCCGTGGCAGTACGATTCGCAATCAATGGTTTCGGCCGCATCGGCCGGCTTGTAGCACGCCGCGCGGCCACCCAGGACGGCCTCGAACTCGTCGGCATCAATGACATCACCGACGCCCGAACCTTGGCCTACCTGTTCAAGCACGACTCCGTCCACGGAACCTTCCCGGGCGAAGTCACGCACGGCGAGGGCGAAATAAACATCGGCGGCAAGGTCGCCCGCGTGACTGCCGAACGGGACCCGGCCCGGCTCCCGTGGAAAGAACTGGGCGTCGACATTGTGATCGAGTCGACCGGCATCTTCCGCACTTCGGAACAGACCGGCGCCCACCTCACCGCCGGCGCGAAGAAGGTCATCATATCGGCCCCGCCCAAAGGCCCGGACATCAAGTCGCTCGTGGTCGGTGTCAACCACGAGAAGTACGACCCATACCACGACCACGTGGTGTCCAACGCGTCCTGCACCACCAACTGCGTCGTTCCGCTCGCTAAGGTCCTCCACGAGAACTACGGGATCGTCAAAGGCTTCATGACCACCGTCCACGCGTACACCGGCGACCAGCGGCTGCTCGACGCGCCGCACTCCGACCTCCGCCGGGCGCGGGCGGCCGCGATGTCGATGATCCCGACCACCACCGGCGCGGCAAAGCTGATTGAGATCATCTTCCCCGACCTCGCCGGCAAGGTCAGCGGCATGGCAATCCGGGTCCCGACGCCCGACGTGTCGATCGTCGACTTCGGCTGCAGCGTAAAGCGGGCGACTTCGGCCGAGGAAGTCAACGCCACGTTCAAGCAGGAAGCCGCCGGCGCTCTCAAAGGCATACTCCAGTACATGGACGAGCCGCTCGTCTCCTGTGACCTGGTCGGTAACACCCACAGTTCGATCTTCGACCCGGCCCTGACCTCGGTCGTCGACGGAGACTTCGTGAAGGTCTACTCTTGGTACGACAATGAGTACGGCTATTCCTGCCGACTCGTCGACCTGATGACTTTCATCGCCGACCGGCTTTGAACAGGCTGACGGTCGACGCACTGGACGTCCGTGACAAGCGGGTGTTCGTCCGGGTCGACTTCAACGTCCCGCTCAACCCGAACCGGACGATTCGCACCGATGCGCGGATCCGGGCGGCCCTGCCCACAATCCGGCTCCTGCTCGACCGGCAGGCGACCGTAATCCTCGCGTCCCATCTCGGCAAACCCAGGGGCAGGCCCGACCCGGCGCTCAGCCTCCGCCCGGTCGCCGGGCAACTCGGCAGACTGCTTGACCGCGAGATTACGTTCGTCCCGGACTGCGTCGGCCCGGAAACCGAGAAGGTCGTTCGGGATGCGGCCCCGGGGTCGGTCATCCTGCTTGAGAACCTGCGTTTCCACATGGGCGAGGAAACCAACGACCCTGAATTCAGCCGGCAGCTTGCCGGGCTTGCCGACCGCTACGTCGACGACGCCTTCGGCACCGCGCACCGGGCTCACGCTTCGATTGACGGCATGACGGCACATTTCCAGCGCCCCGCGGCCGGTCTCCTGATGCGGAAGGAAATCGAATACCTCGGCCGGGTCATGGAAGCGCCGGCCCGGCCGTTCGTCACGCTGATTGGCGGCGGCAAGATAACACACAAGGCCGCGGTCATCGAGAACCTGCTGCCGAAGGTGGACCGGCTGCTGGTTGGCGGCGGTGCGATGTTCAACTTCCTGAAGGCCCGGCGTGCGGAAATCGGCAAGTCGATCTATGAGCCGGGCATGGTGGAGCGTGCCGGGGAACTCGCCACCGACCACAAGCTCGTCCTGCCCGCCGACGTCGTGGTCGCGCCCGGTCTGGACGCCGGTGCCGACGCCACGGTTGTCCCGGTCTACGAAATCCCGCCGGACCGCATGGGGCTGGACATCGGCCCGGTCACCGCCCTGCTATACGCCGACGTCCTGCGCCGGGCACGCACCATCGTCTGGGCCGGCCCGATGGGCGTGTTCGAGGAAGATGCGTTCGCCCACGGTTCGGAAACGGTTACCCGGGCAATCGTCGAGGCGACCGAATCCGGTGCCGTGTCGGTCGTCGGCGGGGGCGACACCATCGCCTGCCTCGTGAAGTTCGACTCGCTTGACCGGGTCAGCCACGCGTCAACCGGCGGTGGCGCCTGTCTCGACTTCCTGGCCGGGAGGTCCCTGCCCGGCATCACCGCCCTGCACAAGGAGGAATGAAACCATGACCCGCATACCCGTCATTGCCGGCAACTGGAAGATGAACATGACCCCGAGCGAAGCCCGGGCATTCGTCATCCAGTTGCGGGTCCGACTCACCGATATCCGCGACCGCCAGGTGGTCGTGTTCCCGCCGTTCACAGCCCTGCCGGTCGTCGCCGAAGAACTCAAGCGCTCCAATATCAGCTACGGTGGACAGAACCTGCACTGGGAATCCAAAGGCGCCTTCACCGGCGAGGTCGCGCCTTCGTTCCTGGCCGACCTCGGCTGTGAACAGGTGATTGTCGGCCACTCGGAACGGCGTCACGTGTTCGGCGAGCGGGACGAAGACTGCGGGCGCAAGACCAGGGCCGCGCTCGACGCCGGGCTCGTCCCGGTGCTCTGCTGCGGGGAGCTGCTCGATGAGCGGGAAGCCGGCCGGACCCTCGACGTGATTGTCCGCCAGCTCCGCACCGGGCTTGCCGACGTCCGCGCCGAAGAGGAGTTCATCGTCGCCTACGAACCGGTCTGGGCAATCGGGACCGGCCGCACCGCCACCCCGGAGCAGGCCGGTGAGGTCCACAAGCGCATCCGGGCCTGGCTCGCCGAACGGTTCACGCCGGGCACCGCTGACCGGGTCCGCATCCTCTACGGCGGCAGCGTCAAGCCGGACAACGTCGATTCCCTGCTGGCCCTGCCCGACATCGACGGCGCACTCGTCGGCGGCGCGAGCCTCAAGGTCGAATCGTTCGAGCGCCTGGTCCGGTTCCGGTCCTGAGCCGGGCGAATCGATTCCGGGTGGGCGGCGTCATATAGAGTATGCTGCCAGCGAAACAGACCGCGGTTCTCATTGTCACGGCGATACTCGTGCTGGCCTGCGACCCGGGCGTGCAGGCCAAACAGCCGGTCTATGACCGGTTGCTCAACGGCGACTTCACCGCCCCGCTCGATTCCGGCTGGTCCCGCGACAACCGGGACTTCGCCGGCTCAAGCGAAATCAAGCTCCTGCGCGACGGCGGCGTCACCCTGCGCAAAGTCCAGTGCGGCTGGACCCGGCTCGGCCAGCGGTTCCTGCTACCGGACCGGAACGTCACGTTCCGCACCAACGCGCGGCTGCGGGCCTCGGTCAACCGGTCCGGGTACTACGCCACCGCATCGGTCATAATCGAATACCTCGACGCCGACGAACAGCCACTCGGCGAGACATGGTTCCAGGCGGTCGCGGGCCGGGGTCCTTCGCCGAACACCGCCACCCGTCACTTCATCCCGGTCTCCACCACCGGCGGGTGGCAGGAACTCGAGCTGGATATCGCCGACGAACTGCGCCGCAACCTGCCCGGAGTCAAGCCCGCAAAGGTGGCGGCGCTGCACGTGATGCTCAAAGCGTACGGCTCGAATACACGCACCTGTTGAGGACTCTACATCCAGGCGGAGGTCTCCGCCCGTTACGTGGAAATCGTGCCGACCACCGGCGACTAGCCGGCCCGGTTAGAACAGCTTGAGCTTGAAGTAGCGCTGCGGGTGCTCCCGGATGTCAACCAGGAGGGCCTGCAGTTCGCTGTTCGACTGCCGCAGTTCCTGGTAGAACTCGTCCGTGGTCAGCAGCCGGCCCGCGCTCGACTCGGTATCGAACAACCCGGTCAAAGAATCCAGCTTCGCGGACAGCAACTGCAGCTCGCCGACCGCGGACCCGATGCCCGAGTTCAGACCGGCCAGCTCGCCGGTGAACCGGTCAAGCTGCCCGCTGATTGCGTCCATCAACCGCTCACCCATGCGGCGCAGTTCGCCGGTCAGTTCACCCGGGTCCAGCCGGGTCATCATCCGGTCCAGACGGAGGAACGTCTCCTCCAGGTCCAGGGCCTCGTTCACCCCGGCGAACACCAGCGTGTCCGCGGCCGCCGGCCCTTGACCGAGCGTCACCATCAGGTATCGGTCGTTGCCCAGGTAGCTGATCGAGCGGATTGCGATTCGCGTATCCCTCGTCAATATCACGTTCCGGTCGAGTCGCATGACGCACCGGACCCGGCCGTTCTCCAGCTCAAGCGAAGACACCTTGCCGCGCGGCAGGCCGAGCACCTCGACCGGGTCTCCGACCCGCAGCCCGGTGACGTCATCGAAATACGCGACCACGTCCCGGTTCCGCGCGCCCTCAATCCGGCCCGAAAGCCAGAAGAAAGCGAGAACCGCCAGCGCCATACCCGCAACCACGAACCCGACGACGAAAGCATCGCGGAAACTACGCCTCATAGTGTTCCTTTCCTGCCCGGCCACCCAGTACGACCAGCCGCCGGTCCTTCAGCATGTAAATACGGTCCGCCATCCGCTCGGCGGCCGCAAGGTCATGCGTGACCGCGATGCCGGTCTGCCCCTCATTGTCACGCAGCGAGACGACCAGGTCAAGTATCCGGTCGCGCATCACCGGGTCGAGCCCGGTGGTCGGTTCATCATAGAACACATAGCGCGGACTGCAAGCCAGCGCGCGCGCCAGTGCCACCAGCCGCACCATCCCGCCCGACAGTGAACTCACCGGCAGGGCTTCATGCTGCGCCATCCCCACCCGGTCCAGCGCGGCCCGGACCCTGCTCTTCAACTCCTTCGCACCGAGCCGCGAATTCTCACGCAACGGCAGGGCGACGTTGTCGAACACGTTCAGCGAGTCGAACAGCGCCCCGGACTGGAACACATAGCCCAGTTGCTCCAGTATCGGCCGGTTGTCGGAAAACGCGCCGAACCGCAGCGGCCGGCCGTCATAGCTCACCGTCCCCGCGTCCGCGGGCAGCAACCCGGCCATGATTCGCAACAGCACCGTCTTGCCGATGCCAGATGGCCCGAGGATGACCACCAGCTTCCCGTCCCCCACCTCCAGGTCCACATCGTCCAGCACTACCCTGTCCTCAAACCGCTTCGACACCCCTTCGACCCGAATCATGGAATGAACAGCACCATCGCGACCACGAAGTTGAGACAGAATATCAACGCGGCCGAAATCATCACCGCGCGCGTCGTCGCCCGACCCACCTGCTCCGCCCCGCCCCTCACGTCGAACCCGCAGAAACAACCGCTCACGCCGATTGCCAGGCCGAACATCGCCGCCTTGCCCAGCCCGCCCGCGAAATCACGCGTGGTGAAGAAATGCGTCACCCCGTACATGAACGTGTAGGCCGATACATCCAGCGCGGTGATAGAAATCAACAACGCGAGCCCGACCGCCACCAGCTCCATCACCACCACCAGCAACGGCACGCTCACGGTCAACGCCACAATCCGTGGCAGGCACAGGTATCGGTACGGGTTCACCGCCATCACGGTCAGCGCGTCAATCTGGTTCGACACCCGCATCGCGCCAATCTCGGCCGCGATTGAAGAAGCCGACCGCCCCGCCACCACGAACGCGGTGAACACCGGCGCCAGCTCAATCAACACCAGCCGCCCGACGCCCATGCCGACGAAATACTTCGGCACCACGCCCATCAACTGGTAACTCGTCTGGATTGCGGTCGTCAGCCCGACGAACACCCCGGCGAGAACGACAATCGGCAGCGCGGTCACGCCGTGCCGGTAGAACTGCTCGGACAGGCGCGGGATTGTCCGGCGCAGGTCCCACGTAATCAACAGGCTCCGCCGTACGAACAAGATGTAACGCACCGGCGCGCTCAATATCTTCACCGCGACAATCCTATCCGCGTGCCCGGGAGTGTCAACGAAGCGGACCACTCGCCGACGGGGGCATGACCGGCATTCTGTCCTCAGAATCCCGGATCGTGTCCCCGGTTGCACCTCTTCCGTCATTGCGAGGTCGGCATCGCCGGCTGTGGCAATCTCTCCCGCTGTTTGACATCTGCGATTCCTGCGGCAACATAAGCGCATGAGGAAGGTCTCCCCGCCCGGCCTGTTGCCCGCTATCCTCTGCGTCCTCGCCCCCTGCGTGCTCA
>CBDUZK010000101.1:0-7510 GCA_965371675.1 uncultured bacterium
CTCGACCTGCACGACCCCCGGCCCGAACGCCTCACGCAGGACGCGGACGCCTTCAGCGATATCGGCCTCGGGCATCAGGACCAGCACCGACCCGCGGGCCAGCGCATCCGAAGTGAAACCTGCCGCGACCCGGAACCGGTCCGTCCCCCGCATCGCGACCCACACGCCGAACTCGTCACGGTCGCCGGACTCAAGTACGGCATCGACCGGTGACGTACCGGCCCGCGCGGGAGTCAGTCCGGGCACGGGCTTGCGCGGCCGGTACCCGAGGATGCCGGCGGGCAGCAGTGTGTTGTACGCTTCACCCCGCAGGCAGCAGTAGTAGTCGGCCAGCCAGCCCGCCAGCGCGCGCAGGTCGGGACCGACCATGCCGCGACGCACCACCCGGCGCACCGGCTGCACCCGCGCCACCGGGCTGGTGTCGCGCACCGCGACCACCACGCCCTTGACCGGCTTGCCGCGCAACGGGACCTCCACGCAATCGCCCGCCGCGAGCGGCCCGACCGTGTCCGGGTCGAAGCCGTAGGTCAGTTCGTCCAGTTTGGTGCGCGGGACAACGATGTCGCAGAACCGGGGCTGGTCGCCAGTCGCCATATCCGGGAAGGTCAGTAGCGGAGCTTGAACCGGTAGCGCAGCGAGTAGCGGCCGTCCTCCGACCGCTCGCCGACAATCTCGTTCCTGCGGTCGAGGTAATACTCGGCCCGGAACTCGGGTTGCATCTCGCCGGTGAAGTTCTGGGTATAGGTCACGTACAGGTTGTGACCGACGTACTTGCCGACCGTCACCTTGTAACCTTCATCCCCGGCCAGCATGCCTTCGAACCGCAACGCGTCCAGTGCAAGCCAGTCCCGAACCTGCTTGCTCACCTCGTTCTGGAAGTAACCAAGCAACCGCCCGCCGAGTTCGGACGCAATCGCCTCGCGGTTGTCGAACGCATCCAGGTCGTCCGCGGTCACGTTCAGGATCAGGTAGGTGACGATGTCGTTCTCGTCCCAGCCCGCCGGCTCGGAACTGAACCCGAACTCCGGCTGCTCAAGCGTACCGGTCAACGCCAGCAGCACCTTGTCCGGCAGGTCGTCGTCCCGCCCCCCGTAGGTCCGCACCGGCAGTTCGGCGAGGATGTCCAGGCCCGGGTTCAACTCGCTGATGTTGTCGAACCTGATTTCGCCCCGCGTGACCCGCAGCGTCCGGTCGAGATAGTAGATGTTGCCCTGGCGGGTTGCCAGCCGACCGGTGTAAGTCTGGCCGATCATCGTCTTCTTCAACAGCAGGTCAACCGACAGCTCAAGATCGGCAACCCGGTTGCGCAGCCAGATGCCCCGCTCCCCGCGAACGTGGATGTCGTACACGAGCGAATCGGGGCCCGGGTCCCCGGCCCCGGTCGCCTGCTGACCGAGGTTGAATGCGAGCAGCGCCTCTTTCACGTCCACCGTCCCGTTGATTGAGAACGGCCGACCCGGCGCCCATGCAAGCATCAACTCACCCCCGATCACTGCGTACACTTCGGGCATCGGGCTGATGGTCGCGTCGTCCGACCGGATGCGGAAGAACAGCGTATCGACCAGCCAGTCGGTGCTCAGGTCCACGAACCCGTCGGCAATGACCAGGCCGGTGCCCGCGGTCCCGCTCAGCTTCTCGAACGCGATGACGTCGCGGTGCAGGGTCATCTCCGCGGTCACCCGTTCAATCAACGTGCTCACCGACGGGACCCAGAGCGTGCCGCGCATCACCCGGACCCGGCCGGTCAGGTTCGGCTCGTCCAGGGAGCCCGAAAGCCCGACGTTGCCGTAGACCTTGCCGTCGCGCAGGTGAACGAAGTCCTTGAGGAACTCAAGCACCCACGCGCCCGGGTCCGCCAGCCTGGCCTCCAGGTTCGCATCCCCAAGCGCAAAGCTGTCCGTCAACGAATAGTCGACGTGACCCGCGACCCATGATGTATCGGTATCGCTCACCAGCCAGCACCGCTCGATCTCCATGCGGGTGTCGGTTGCCCACAGACTCGCCTCGAACCGCTTGACCGCAACCCCGAATGCCGGCACCTCGACCTGCCCGGCGGTCAGCTCAACCACAAGCGTGTCTCGACCACTGACCCGGATATTGACAATGCCGGACATCTCCTGCGGCAGGCGGAACAATTCCCGCACGTCCTCCAGGTTCAGGTTCGCGCACATCAGGTCGAGCTGCGGCAGTCCGGCCCGACCCCGACGCAGGCCCAGTTCAAGGACGCCGCCGGCCACGTGTGCGCGCAGGCCCTCGACCAGCAGTGACTCAGCCCCCATCACCAGCCGGAAAGGCTCATTCGTCTCCAGGGTCTCGACCGCGGTCGCGTACTGGAACCGGGTCACCATCCCGTCCACCCGGCTGCGCCCGACCTCGACCGTGCCCTGTGCCAGCAGCCGGTCTTCGGGCCGCTCGATTCGCAGGTCGAACTCCGAGTCGAACAACGTCAACTGCACCGCGTCGAGCGCGACTCCGCCGGCCAGCGCCGCTTCGGCACCGGCCGCGAACCGGCCGTGCATCCGCTCGCCGATTGACAGGTCGAACTCGACCATGCCGCGCGCGCACTCAAACGCCTCGACCCGCAGGCCGGCAACCCGGACCCCGCCCGACGCGGTCAGGCTGTCGACCGTGCCGGCGAAGTTCGCGACCCCGTCCGCCCGACCCGCCACTTCGATGCCCGCGAACCGGCCCGCCAGCCCGAGGTCGAAGCTGTCCAGCATGCACCGGGCCGCGAACCGGCCATCGCGCCAGGTGCCTTCGGCCCACGCCCGGCCCGCGGCGCCGCGCAACTCGAACCGGTCCACCGTGACCGCGCCCGCAACGTAGCGGCCGACCGCAACCAGCGTGTCAATCGCAAGCCCGTGACTCCTGGCCGTGACCGCAATCTCGACCGAATCCAGCGCGTGACCCGAACCTTCGAGCACCGCGTCCACGGCCACGTCCGGCAGCCCGGACTCGACCCGGCTCAACGGCAGCCCCCGCACCTCGACCCGGGCCTGCCAGTCAAGCCGCTCCAGGTCCAACGTGCCCTCAACCCAGGTCGCGCCGTTCATGCTGTCGCCGCCCGCAAGCGTCAGCCGGACCTCCGGCTGGTCGAGCCGCAACCGGCCGCGCAGCACCGGCAGTGCCACCTTCCCGAGCTTGAACCCGCTGGCCGAGTAGTCCAGGTCCGCCTGGACGGGGACATGACCGGCATTCGGTCCGCCGAATCCCGGATCGTGTCCCCGGCCCCACACCTGCCCGGTCGCCCGGAACCGGCCATCGAACTCCGTGAACTCGGACAGGTCCACGTTCAGGTCCGCAATCTCAGCCTGCACGCCCCAGCCGTCGAACGCGATTCCCATGTCACCGGACAATCGCGAATGGTCGGTGGCCAGCTCCAGCCGGTCGAGCAGCAGCGAGTCCGGAGTCAGGAAGCAGGTCGCGCTCAGTTGCCGCAACCATACGGCCGGGTCCGCCAGCCGGGCCCGGGCGGTCGCCACCTCAAACCGGACCCGTTCCGGGTGCGAATACACCGACATCACCAGCTCAATCGAATCGGCCGCGAGCGAATCGTTGTAGTACACCGCGCCGTCAACCAACACCAGCCGTCGCAGCCCGAGGCGCGGGTATCGCACCGAAGCCATGACCGGCGTCGAGTCGCCCGGAGCCTCGGTCGTATCCCGGGCCGGTCCAAGCCACAGCCGAAGCCCGGCAATCCGCACGTCCGATATCGGGACCCGCCGTTTCAGGATTCGGAACGGTTCGTAGTCAACCGCCAGCTCCCGTACCCGCATCGAGTCGCCGTTCCAGGCCAGGAACAGGTCATGGAACACCGCCCGTGAAAACACATCCCCGCTCACCCGCTCGTACGAGACGCGGACGTTCAGCCTGCCCGCCACGTACGCCAAAGTCCGGTCGAGCGCGAACCGCCCGAGCGGCCGGTGAAACACCGAAAGCGACAGCGCCAGCACAATCAACACGACCAGCGTTACCAGGCAGCCGCGGCCGCGGCGGCGCTCAGAAGGCATGCAGCAACCCCAGGTAGAACCGTCCCCCGTCTCCCTCGGGCGGGTTCTTCAGCCGCTTGCCCCAGTCGAAGCGGACCGGCCCGATCGGAGTCCGGACCCGCACCCCGACACCGGCGCTGTACTCCATGTCCCCGGCTGTGAACCCGGTCTCCGGCCCGACCACTTCGCCCGCGTCGGCAAATCCGACCAGCCCGACCCAGCCCGCAATGTAGGGCGAGCGCAACTCCAAGTTCGCGTTCAATACCATCGGCCCGTACCGTTCCCCGCTCGTGACCCCGGCCGAATCCGGGCCCAGGGACCGGTCGTCGTACCCGCGCAGGCTGTTGCGGCCGCCGAGCCGGAACGCCTCATAGTAGGGCACCCGGTCCGTGCTCCCGTACGGAAACGTGCTGCCGGCCAGGGCCCGGGCCGCAATCACGAAGTCCCACCCCACGTCCTGGAACCAGCGCGCCTCGCCCGACACGCGGTAGAAATCGTTGTCGCCCTGCAGGAGCCCGCCCGCCACCTCGACGAACGGCCGCAGGTACACGCCCCGGGTCGGGTCGAACACGTCGTTGCGCGTATCGTACACCAGGTTCACCCCGAGCGCGTTGGTGATGCCGCTCGCGGTATCGGCCACCAGTCGCAGCCGGTTGAACAACCCGACGCTCAAGTCCGGCGTCAGGTCCCGACTCAAACCGGTCTCGGCCCCGTACTCGCGCCGCAGCAGGGTGTCTTTCTGTTCGAGGTAGGCGAACGGGTGGAACGTCAGGTTGATCCGGTTGCCGAACACAAACGGCAGGCGGTAGCTCGCGTCCACCGAACCCCGGTAGTCACCGGTGAAGCTCGGACTGATCTCGACGTTGACCTCGAACCCGTGACCGCGATTGAACAGGTTCGCGTGCTCCCATCCGAGCGAACCCAGCAGCCGCCAGGGCGGGGTCTCAAACCCGACACCGAACAGGAACCCGCGGTGCGGCTGCTCCGCTACGTCGAACCGGACCACCACGCTATCCGACAGGGAGTCGTGCCGCAGCACGTAGAACAGCACGCGCCGGAACAGACGGGTCGCGTAAAGCCGCCGCTGGGCGTCGCGCAACCGTCGCCGGCTGCACAGCTCGCCCGGCCGGATTTCGGCGGTCCGCAGGATAATCCTGGTGCTGACCGACTGGCTGCCGCGCACCCGCACCGCACTGACGTGACACCGCGGTCCCTCGTCGATATCGAACGTCAACGCGGCCAGCGTATCCGCAAACTCCCAGCTCCCCGCCACCTGCACGAACGGGTACCCGTTGTCGGCGTACAGTGCGGTCAGTGCCTCCTCGGCCCGGAACCGACTGTCCGCGGTGAACACATCCCCGGGTTTGACTCCAACTCGCCCCAGCAGGTCGGACGCGGGCCAGGCGCGGTTGCCGGTGATTGCCACCGACCCGACCCGGGAACGCGGCCCCTCCCGCACGACGAACGTAACCTGCCATTGGGCCTGACCCCGGGTCAACTTGTGATGCGCCTGCGCGAACCGAAACCCGTTCTGCTCATAGAAGGACTCGATAATCCGCGCGTCGTTCGCCAGGCGGCCCTGCATCACCATCTGTCCCTTGCGGGCGGTCACCACGCCTGCCAGCACTGACGAGGCGAATGAACCATTGCCTTCGAACCGCACCGCTTCAAGTGAATCCGCGGGCCCGAACTGCCCCAGCAACACGACAACCAGTATCAGCCCGGTCACGCCACCACCATCCGGGTGCACACACGGTAATCGCACAGCATGACCGTGATAATGCACCGGTATCCGACGCCTGTCAAACGGCACGCCGGACCAAAGAACCGGAGTGAAACCACAAAGGCACAAAGACACGAAGGTGGAAAGCCGGGAGCTACATGGCTCCACGCCGCCTCACTTCGCATTCTGCATTCTGCCTTCTGCATTCTGAGTTCTGTCTGCTTTATGCTCTTTGTGCCTTTGTGTTGAAATTCCTGTGTCAGTTCTCCGGCCAAACCCGCAGCCCGGCTTGCACTCCATTTGCATCCGCGCTACTGTTACCCGATGCAAACCGCAATCACCCGGCTGACGATTCTCGTCACGTTCCTGCTCGGGCCGACAGCCACGGATGCCTGCACCGCCTTCCTGCTCGAGCACGACGACGACCTCGTCTTCGGCCGCAACTACGACTGGCACGCGGACCCGGGACTCGTCCTGGTCAACAAGCGCAACGTCACCAAGACCGCGAACACGGCCGACCGCCCGGCCCGATGGACCTCGCGCTACGGCAGCGTGACTTTCAACCAGTACGGCCGCGAGTTCCCGCTCGGCGGCATGAACGAAACCGGGCTCGTCATCGCCACGCTCTGGCTTGAAGAGACGCAGCACCGGGCCCCGGACAGCACGCCGGGCCTGTCAAGCCTGCAATGGGTCCAGTACCAGCTCGACAACTTCGGGACCATCGCGGAAGTCATCGCGAGCGACTCGCTGGTCCGAATCATTCCCGGTTCCGGCGCCAGTGTCCACTACCTGGTCGCGGACGCGACCGGTGCCGCAGCCACGGTCGAGTTCATCGCCGGGTGCCCGGTCTACCACACCGGCGCGGACCTGCCCTGGCCGGTCCTCACCAACAACACCTGCGCCGGCTCGATTGAATCCCTGCGCGAAACCGAACCGTTCGGCGGCTCCGGCCGGATTGAAACCGACTTCGGCTCCCTCGCCCGCTACGCCCGGGCCGCGCTCTACCTCGGCCGCTACGACCCGGACGCCGCGACACCGGCCGAAGACTACGCCTTCGCCATGCTCGGCGCGGTCGGCTCCGGCATGTTCACCAAATGGAGCATCGTCTACGACATCCCGGGCCGCATCATCCGGTTCCGCACCCGACGCAACCAGGCCCTGCGCCGCATCGACGCCGAGGCGTTCGACTACTCCGGGGCCGCGCCGGTCCTGATGCTCGACGTCAACGCCCGGGGCGAAGGCGACGTCACCGCGAGCTTCACCGAATACACCTTCGCGGCCAACCACTCACTCCTGCGCGACGCCTTCCGCGACACCCCGTTCCTGCGCGACACGCCCGACGCCGCAATCGAGCAGCTCGCCCGATACCCGGAAACAACCCGCCCGCTCACGCAATGACCGGACCGGGAACGACCTTCGCCGACCGCGTCGCCCGTCTGGTCAAACGGATACCACCCGGCAAGGTCGCCACCTACGGACAGATTGCGGGAATGGCCGGCAGCCCGCGCGCAGCCCGGATGGTGGTCCGCGTGCTCCGCGCGAAGTCCGATGAGTTCGGCCTCCCCTGGCACCGGGTCGTCAACGCCAAAGGTCACATCGCGCTCACCGGTGACGGCGCACGGGTCCAGCGCGCCGCACTCACCAGCGAGAGGGTGCGCGTCAATCCGGACAACGGAATCGACCTCGCCCGGTTCCAGTGGCGTCCCTGACCCTGCACCCACGGCCCGGCCCGGTTCGGACATCCCGTGTTGCCTCACGTAAGGACCCACACGAAACAGATATGGGTTGCCTCGTCTTC
>CBDUZK010000102.1:0-7499 GCA_965371675.1 uncultured bacterium
GAACCAGCGGGCTAACGTTGAATCACGACCTTATGGACCCTCGACGCCTCACGCTCAACGCCCGACGCCCGGTAAACGAAGTAGACGCCGGGACTGAGGAACGCCTTCCGTTCCGTCACATCCCGGCCCATGATGTCCATCACGCGGCAGTCCATCCGCGCTAACTCCGGCACGCGCATTACCGAGGGAAAACAACCCACGGGAGTCTTGTCCTCGTCCGCATCCTCAATCGCCATCGTTACCCAGCTGAAGATGCCGTACCCGGCCGGGTCACGCACGTCGGCAGTATCCAGACTCTGCGGCCACCAGCCCCAGCATGAATCTCCACGCCAGAACGACACTGCGCCGTAGGAGTACCACCACGGGTTTCCGTTGAACGGGTACCCGATTTCGAACTGGAGGTTGCCGCTGCCGATGCTCGAGGCCGCCACCATGCCCGAACAGGGCTCGGGTTCGCCTCCAGGCATCGGTGTGAAGAAGACCGAGTCGATACCGTTCCTGACTTCGACCGTGTACAGCCCCTCGGACGAATCCGGTTCCCACTCGCGGTCGCCGTCCACATCCGCATAGCACAGAACCCGGTCGCCGTCCTGCCGGTCGGTCAGCGCCGGGATATCCGCGCCGAACCACACCCTCTCGCCCCAGCCGGTGTGCACGAACACGCTGGTCCGCGACCGGCGTGTACCGGCCCGGCCGGCGAAGTCGGAAATATCGTTGTGCCAGACATACTCCTCTCTATCGATGATGCCGTCCACCTCGTAGACACTACAGTAATCATGGATCAGGAACGTGTCGCCGAGCATCGCGGAGCTGAACCAGAAGCGAAGGTAGCAGGTATCGTTGCTCCGGTCCTCGTCACCCGGCAGGTTCGTGTACACGACCATATCAATGTAGCAGTACACAAACCGATTGTGGTTGGGCCATTCACACCACAGTCCCACGAGCGTGCTCTCGCCCGGCTGCACCGTCTCGTGCAGGATACAACTCTGGTGCTCGACAACCACCCCGGCCGAGTCTATCTCCCATCCGTACTCGATGCTGTCGACCGGCAGGGTCCCGTAGTTCCTGAACTCAGGGTACACCCAGAGATAGGGACCAGCGTTGTAGACCAGGGTGTCTATGTAGTGCACGGTGTCCACGCCCACATCGTACCCGGCGGACGCCGGGACCGCCAGCGCGACAAGAAGAAGGGCTGTCGCCGAGACTCGTAGCATCTTTCCTCCCTACCTCTGAATCACAACCTTATGGACGCTCAACGCCTTATGCTCAACGCCCGACGCCCGGAAAACAAAGTAGACGCCGGGAGAAACATGCCGGATGTCATTCTCCCCCGGCTGCAGGGACGTGACTCTCCGCCCGGCGGCATTGAGCAGGCTTGCCGGGCCTGCGGACAGAGGCAGATGCAGGATGCCGCGGACAACCGTTGCCCAGGGCTGCAAGCGAGGAGCCGGCAGCGGTCTGTGCTCCTGTATGCCAGGGAGTGGGCCAATCTTGCCCCAAAGACGCATGGTGTTGTACTCTGTGCCCATGTAGGAGTCAGTCCACCCAATGTAGGTCACGAGATACCCCCCCGAGCTCATCGGCACCCCAACAGGAAGAAGCTGATTTCCTGGTCGGACCACGACGGGGAATGAATCCAGGACCGCACCATCAGAACCTACCTTTGCCCCGTAGATGTCCCAGTCGCCATTGCGCGAATCCTGCCAGACTATGAGGTAGCCGCTGCCATCCCTCGCAACGTGGGGCTTAGACTGAACACCCTCGGCGTCGCAGACCTGAATCCTCGTCGGGTCCAACACGGTTCCGTCCATCGCCACGCGGGCGGCGAAAACACCGGAGCCAGCCCCCCAAGCAATCAGGTAGTTCCCGCCGCTGAACGCCGCAGAAGGACGGTACTCGTTGTCTGGCGCTCTCGAAATGTGAAGCCGAGTCGTGTCGATGACTCCCTGAAGCGGGTCGACGCGAGCGCCCGATATGTCGTAGTTGCCACTCCAATCCGCCCAGGCCACCAGATAGCCACTGCCGCCAGAGGCAACTGTCGGCTCGTCGTCACCACTCGGGCCTGTTGATATCGGCATGCCCTCGGGGTCGAGTACTCTACCATCTCGGCTCACGCGAGCGCCCGTGATCCAGTTGTAGCCCCACGTGACAAGATAGCCGGTTCCGTGCGCGGCGACGGACAGAGGGCTCTGATGGCCAGCCTGTCGGTTCACCGGTATCCCAGCGGTGTCCAGCACTACGCCCGGATCCACGACACGCGCCCCGTAGACATCCGTCCCCGTTGAGTCGCGGTTGTCTTCCCATACGACAAGGAAAGTGTCCGCACAGCCCGCTACTCGCGGCAACCTCGCCGCAGGGCTGGAGCCTGAGACAGCCAAGACAGCAGACGGCGGCACGGGGCCGGGCTCGGTCAGCTTGCAGCCGAGTATCGAGTGGTCGTAGCCCATCCGCCGGTCCTCCCAGACCAGCAGGCAGCCGTCCCGAGACGCGACGGCGGAGTGTCCGCCCTGCGCGTTTGCCGCTCGCGAAACCACAATGGCTGCGGTATCGATGACCACACCAGTCCGCCCCACGCGCTTGCCCCAGATGTCCACAACGGAGGACTGGAATGCGCTCGTCCAGACTACGAGGCACCGGTTGCCGCCGACCGCAACGGCGGGCGACGTACCATCGTACGCACCGCGTTGCATGCGTAATGAGCTGGAATCAAGGACGACTCCCGACCTGCTGATACGGGCAGCATGGACCTCGACGCCACTCCTCCTTCTCCTCTCCCATGCCACCAAGTAGTTCTCGCCGTCAAACGCAGCGGACGGCATCGCCATGGAGCCAGAGCGAAACGACACCGGAAAGGCATTCGTATCCAGCACCGACCCCTGCGGGCTCAATCTGGCGGCGAACACGTCGGTGCGGTCGGTCGGACCATCCTGCCATGCCACGAGATAGGCTGAGTCTCCGAACGACACCGAGGGCGCCGCCTGGCTCTGCGTCCGTGCAGACACTCGGATACCTTCAGGGTCAAGGACAACCCCCTCTGTGCTTATCCTGGTGGCGTAGATGCTGTTGATGCCGCTGCGGGCATCCTGCCAAGCTAAGAGGAAGTTGATGCCGTCAAACGACACACTCGGACTACCCCGAGCGGTGCCGGACATTGATGCTGCAAAACCCAGGGTGTCGAGGACGGTACCCGACGGGGCAATGCGGGCACAGTGGACATCACTGGTCTCGTCGTGCGTATCCAGCCAAGCCACCAAATAGTAGCCACCTCCGAAGGCAATGCTCGGCAACGTTTGGCTGCCCTGCGCCACTGCGACCGGCCTGCCCGTTGAGTCAATGGGCTCTCCGTCGCGCCCCACCCGGATGCCGATGATGTCTGGCGCGTTGGTCCCGGCGTAGTCCGCCCACACAACAAGGTGGCCTGCGCCATCCGTAGCCACCCGAGGGTCCCTCTGGTCGCCCCCGAAGGCCGCGATGGAGATGCCAACGGAGTCGACGACCGCGCCCGACCTCGTCACGCGTGCACCGTAGATGTCGGAACCCAGACCCGAACGCTCATCCTGCCAGACCACAAAGAAGCTGGTGCCGTCGTCGTCGGCAGCCGGATGAGACTGAACACCCGGCGCAGGAACCGACGTGAGGCTTGTGTCAATCAGGAACTCGTCGAAGTCCACCTGCCCCGCCGCCACACCCACAACCAGGATTGTCAGGAGAAGGATGGGACTGCGTTTCGGCATTGTGTTTTCCTAGTTCTGGATGACAATCTTCCTCGACCCCTCGAACCCTTGGCCCCTCGACCCCTCTCCTGTCACGAAGTACACGCCCGGCGCGACATGCCGAATGTCATTCCGCCCCGGCTGCAGGTCCATGACCCTCCGCCCGGTGATGTCGAGCAGGACCGCATCGAGCTTCCCCGGCAGCCTCAGCATGCCTCGGACGAACGTGACGTCGGGTGCGGTGTCGAAACGGGACTTGTGTTGGTCCCTGACCCCGACTGAGCCAAGCTGGCTCCAGAGCATACCCAGGGAAACCCTCAACAGGGTATTGCTCAAGTTGCAGCAGATACAGTAGGCGCAGACCGTATCGTCCGGGTTGATGTCATGCGGGACATACAGGGCCCAATCCGCCGGTTCGACCGGCGCCTGCACCGCCTGCAAGAGACCGCCGGTTGAGTCGTGCTTGCGGAACTGGTTTCGGTTCCAGCCGCACGACAGGATGTAGCAGCTGTCGTAGGAGACCAGGGCCACGCCTCGGCCTGAGCACGCGCTGTCGCCGATGATACCAACAAGCCTCTTGGCGTACGGGTCGAGCAGGAGCAGGCCGGCGGAGTCAGGAGGCGGATTCGTCCTCACCGGGCCGGTGAGGAACCCGCGACCGGGCCACTTTTCCATGCCCGTTATGTACAGGAGCGAACTCGACGGCCCGGTCACGAGCCAGGAGTCTCCGGGTGAGCCGGCCCAGACCCACATTGAGTCGTCCCAGGTGTACCTGAGCAGGTAGCAACCGACATACGGGTTTCCGTCGAGGATCTGGCTGGTCCAGAAGCAACCGGAGTCAGAATCCCAGACGACGCCCCACATGATGTCGGCGCGGGGGCCGCCGAGGTTGACGATTTTCCACGGGGCCGCTGTAATCGTACCAATGGGGTCGGCAGGGTCGAACTGCCAGACACAGTTCGGCTGGGACTGGTTCTGGTCCGTGAGGAAGAGCCGGCCGGCCTGCGGATTCCACGTGATGCCGGCCCCGGCGTAGGTTCCGCTCATCGGCAGATTCCACTGCTCGATCACGGTCCCGAACGGCGGTGGTTCCTGGCCCACCGCAAAGCCGACCAGCAAGACGGACAGGAAGAGTAACTTACCCATACTTTCTCCTCGGTCGAGTATATGTACCCTCCTGCAAACTGTCAACCGATTGACAACCTTCAGACTACCACGGATAGCTCACAGTCGGCAGCCGCCAACCGGGAAGAAAGTCAACGGGCCGAAACCCGAATCCCGCCGTGCCACCCACGACCTCCGCCTGACCCCCTCAGCCCTCGGCTGGCAGGACAGCTATCTCTGAATCACGACCTTGTGGACGCTCGACGCCTTGCGCTCAACGCCCGACGCCCGGAGAACAAAGTAGACGCCGGGAGAAACGTGCCGGATGTCATTCTCCCCCGGCTGCAGGGACATGACTTGTCTGCCCGTGATGTCGAGAAGTGAATGGCCACTGCCATTCGAAGCCGCCGGTGTCTTGGGAAGATGCAGCAGGCCGCGGACGATGGTGGGTATCGGACGGTCGTGCCCGAAGACGCTTCGTCCTCCCCCGGACACGCCGACGACCAGACTATCCTGGATGACCGCCACCGATGAGTAGGGTCCTTCAGACACATACAGCCGGTTCATGGCAGAGTTGAGGGCCGGCCGACCGTAGACGTACACATCTAATTCGCCTATCACGCTGTCGGCAGCTCCATCGATGACGACAAGACCGACGCCCGAGTTGCAGTACACTCGATTGCTCAGTGGATTGTAGAAGGCATCAAAGGACACCCCGCCGACGTAGATACTGTCGACAAGCTGGAGTGTCTGCCCGTCGATGACAGCCAGCTGCCCTGTCATCAGGGTGGCAACGTAGCACTTCGCATCCCGCGAGTTGTAGCACAAACCACTCGGCTGCCCCGGGATCCTGATTGTCGCGAGGACGACCATGCGCCGGCATTCCACGACCGCAACGTAGCCGTTTGCGTCCGCACAGTACACGCTTGCATTCGCCGAGTCGCCGCACATACCGTTGGGCCATGGCAGGTTGGTCCAGAGTTCCCAGAGGATCTCATCCGTCTCCCCGTCGATCAGGAAGACCGCTCCATTCCCGCCCGCGCAGCGGGCGGCAACCACATTGCTGTTGGGGTCGTAGCACACGTCAATCGCGTCCGCGATGTCCAGTTCGCGTATCACAGTGTCGGCAACTCCGTCGATGATAGTCACGCCGCCGAAGTAATCCCCGGTGGCATACACCTTGTTGTCGGTTGAGTTGCAGCAGAGCTGACCCGAGTAACCGGTGGGCACGGTCAGGACTGCAACCACGCTGTCGGATTCGCAACTGACCACCGTCATCGTGGAATCGTTAGCGTAGTATACTTTGTCGCTGGTCGGGTTGTAGCAGACGACCCGAGGGTAATGAAAGATGTCGAAGCTAGTCAAGACTTCGTGCGTGGCTCCAGACAGGACATACACACGGTCCTCGACCATGGACGCGACGTACATCTTGTCGCTCGTCGGGCTATAGACTACATGCCCGGCCTCAATGCCTGTGGTCACTGAAGCGAGCAGCGTGTCTCCGGGAACGTCGACGACCGAAACAGCGCTGGCGGTCGGGGAGGCGCAGTAGACCTTGCCCAGGCCGCCACCGTGCAGGAGCGTGCCACCCCGACCGGCAATCTGGACTTCAGCCACGACTGAGTCATTTCCGCAGTCGACAACCGCCAGCGAATCACTGCGCTCTCGCGCACAATACACGCGGTTGGCAGTCGTATCGCAGACAACGTAGCAGGGCCTGCCCCCCAGCGGGACTGTGGCCACCACGGTATCGGTCTCGCAACTGATGACCTCCAGGTCAGTCCGCGCGCATGCGCAGTAGACCTTGTTCTCGAGAGAGTTCCAGACCAGGGAAACCGGTTCGCGGGACACCCTCACTTCTGCAAGCAGCGTATCTGACACCGCATCGAGAATGCAGACCGAGTTGTCCTCCCGGTTGGCTGTGTACACCTTGCGGCTGGTCGGACTGACGCAGACATCGACCGGCTCATTGCCCTCCAGATATATCCTGCGTAGGACGCTGTCGCCCGCCGCGTCCAGCACCCGGAGGTCTCCACCTCCCTCACACGCCACATACACCTTGTCCTGATCGGGTGACAGACAAGCGGCGACAGGCTCGTCCCCGACCGCACACGTTGCCAATACGCTGTCACCGACTGCGTCGATGACGGTGACGTCATCGGACCGGTTGTTGACGCAAAACACCTTGCCATGCAGTGAATCGTAGCAAAGGGCATACGGGTCACGCCCGACCGGAATCTGTCCCACGACCGAGTTGCTGGCGCAATCAACCACGGACACGAACTCCCTGCCCGCAGCGTAGAGCACGTTCCTGCCGGGACTGTAGCAGAGGGCCCGGATCCAAGGCTCCGGCATGTCAATCCGTGCCAGCTTCTCATTGGTGACGCCGTCGAGCACAATGAGAGCAGGCCCGACTCCGGCGACGTAGATGGATTGGCTGGACGGTACGTACTCAATGCACGTGGGTGAAGTGACGCCTGACAGGGAGTCGGGCAGGAATATCCGGGACTGGATGTACTGCCCCACGCAGATAGAGACAGCCAGCGAACCTAGGATGACAAAGCTCTTCTTCATAGTTCCTCCAGTATCCCGATAGAGTAAACCGGTTTCAGCCCGGTTGTCAAGTCGCCGCATTGCCTCACGTAAGAACCACATGAAATCGATTCATTGCCTCATATAAGA
>CBDUZK010000103.1:0-7434 GCA_965371675.1 uncultured bacterium
TGGTCCTCGGCCCCGGGCGGTCCGAACCGGCTTCGATACGGATGGCGTCCCATCATCACCACTTCCTCGACCCGGAACCCGAACGCGAACCGGCTCTCCTGCGGCACGAGCGCCATCCGCCGCGCCAGTTCGCGCCGGCTCAGAGCCCGGATGTCGTCCCCGCCAACCAGGACCCGGCCGGCCGCGGGGCCCAGCAACCCGGCCATCAGCCGGAGCAGCGTTGACTTGCCTGACCCGTTCGGGCCGATGATGCCGAGGAACTCGCCCGGAATAACGTCAAGGTCGAACCGGTCGAACAGCGGTGCCGGGCCGTAGGAGAACCCGACCCGGTCGACCGTAATCCCGGTCACAACCTCGTCCTCAGCAGGTAGATGAAGAACGGCACCCCGAACAGGGCGGTCACGATTGATAGCGGCAGGCCGCCGGGAACGACGTTGCGGGCCGCGAGGTCGGCGAACAGCAGCAGCGTGGCCCCGAGCAGGAACGAAGCAGGCATCACCCGGCGGTGGGCCGGCCCGAGCAGGAGCCGCGCGATGTGCGGGACCATGAGCCCGACAAAGCTGATTGCGCCCGCGAACGCCACCACGATTCCGACGAGCACTGAGGACACCACGAACACGATCTTTGTGACCCGGCCCGCGTCCACGCCGAGGCTGAGCGCGGTCTCTTCGTTCGCCGAGAGCAGGTCAAGGTCACGGCCAAGGCCGAGCAACACCCCGCACCCGACCAGCAGGACCGCGGCCGATACACCGAACAGGCGGACGGTCCCGATTGTGAACGTCGTCCCGATGTGGCCCATCAACAGATACACCGCCTGGCCGAGCGGCCGCTTGCCGAGCACCATCGCGAGCATCACCAGGCTGGAGAACAGGAAGCTGATGATGACCCCGGCCAGGACCAGCCCGGTCACCGTCACCCGGCCCCGGACCCGAGCAAGCAGGTAGACCACGACAATCGTCGCCCCGGCGCCGGCGAACCCGGCAAACGGCCCGACCAGCGAGGACGCGGCTCCACCCAGGATTGCAAGGCTGACGCCGAACGCGGCCCCGCTCGACACGCCGAGCGTGAACGGGTCGACCAGCGGGTTGCGCAGCAGCCCCTGGAGCGCGGCCCCGACCAGAGCCAGGACCCCGCCAGCCAGCACGCCCAGCGCGAGCCGCAGCAGCCGGAGACCGACCAGTTGAGCAGGAATACGCCAGACCGGACCACCGGGCCCGATTACCAGGAACAGGAAAACGGCCAGGCCGAACAGGGCCAGGAACCCGGCCCATACACACCAGTGCCGTATGCGCACGAGCCTAGTCCCGGGCGTGAAGCCTGCGGCCCAGCTCCACGACCCCGTCTACCACGCGCGGGCCGGGCCGAACCAGCAGGTCGTCGTCGATATCGTCGTACACCCGGCCGGTCCGGATTGCGCTGACCTTGCTCCAACCGACCCGGGTCCCAACCGCGACGGCTCGGGTCCCGCAATGGAGCAGTACAATCACCTGCGGGTCCCGTAACACAAGGTCTTCCGGGTCCACGACCGGGTACTGCTGCCCGGCGTCGGCATACACATTGCGCCCACCGGCGGCCCGCACGATGTCGTCCACGTAAGTGCCGCCCCCGATAGTCATTAGCGGGGTTTCCGATATTTCCAGATAGACACTCGGTGTGTCCGGCCACTGCGGCAGGGAAGCGAGTCGGCTTCGCAGGCTGTCGGCGAGCGAACGGGCTCGCTGCCCCAACCCGAGCAATCGGCCAATCGACTCGATCTCGTTGAACACGTCTGCCAGGGTCTGCGGATTCGATGCGTAGTGCCGGATTCCGGCTTCGGTCAATCGTTCGGCAACGACGCGGTGAATCGGCAGGGCGAGCACAACCAGGTTCGGCTCCAGGGCCAGGATTGCCGCCATGTCCGGGCGCTGGAAATCGGCGACCTTGGGTACGGCGCGCGCCGGGTCCGGGTAATCACACATGGTCGTATTCCCGACGAGCCGGTCCCCGGCCCCGAGTGCGTACACGACCTCGGTCGCGCTCGGTACCAGCGAGACAATCCGCTGTCGGTCCGCGGGTGAATCGCTTTGGCCCCCACAGGCGACCAGCAGGAAGGCAATCGCGCCAATCAGGGCTGCGTGGGTGCGCATTCCGGGTCTGGGGTGTGGTTGATCTTCTGCGCCGTAATGATGTACACCGTATGCGCCACCATCCGGTCCGCGGGCCGGATGCCCGAAGGCCTGACCAGGATGCTGCGCTCCAGCATCTCGCGGGTCCGGATCCGGGCAAACCCTTCGAGTTCGAGCGCGGTCACGGTGCGCCGGACCTGCTCGACATTCGGGACAATCGCGATGACCGGGAACCCGCCTTTCAGCGCCTTGTGCGCGGGTCGCAGCAGGGTCCACGGCTCGGGCACGTCCAGCAGGACGGTGTCGATTCCGGTCTGGGCGAACCCCTCGTGCTCCGGGTCACAGACGATGAACTCGACGTATTCATCAAGCCCGTAGCGCCGGATGTTGTCGCTCGCGTTGGCGCTGAACTCCGGGCGACGCTCATAGGAATAGACCCGGCCGTCCGGCCGGACCAGCGTTGCCAGGATGGTGGTCAGGGCCCCGGAACCCGAACCGGTCTCAATCACGCGCGCGCCCGGATGAATCGCGGACTCAAGCAGCATCACCCCCGCGTCCTTGGGGTACACGATTGTCGTGGTGCGCCGGACTTTCATCGCCAGGTCGGACAGGGTGGGCCGCAACAGGTGGAACTTGAACCCGAGGTGGGTCGCAATCGTGTCCCCGTACTCCAGCCCGAGGACGTCGGCAAACTCAAGATGGCCCCGGTGGGTCGAGAACCGGCCGGCCGCCGGCACCTCGACCAGGTATTTCATGCGTTCCGAGTGGTAGAGATAAACGCGGTCGCCGATGGTAATCATTGAGCCGAATTGTAGGAACCGGACGCCGCAAGTCAACCTGTCCTTGACAGGCGGACGCGCGACAATACGCTATGGTATGCAATTGCCGTCGTTCCTCCAGAGCCTGATCGAGCGGTTCAGTAACGATATCGCAATCGACCTCGGGACTTCTTCGACTCTCATCTACGTCAAGGGCAAGGGCATCCAGCTCCGGGAGCCCTCGATTGTCGCCATCGACGAAAGCACCCACGAGGTCGTGGCGGTCGGGACCGAAGCCAAACGGATGCACGGCCGGACCCCGGCCGGCATCACCGTCGTCCGGCCGATGAAGGACGGCGTCATCGCCGACTTCGGCATGGTCGAGATCATGCTCAAGACCTACATCGGCATGGTCCAGAAGAAGAAGCTCTTCGTCCGGCCCCGGGTGATTGTGTGCGTGCCGTCCGGAATCACCGAGGTCGAGAAACGCGCGGTCCGGGATTCGGTCGAAGCCTCGGGCGCCCGCGAGATCTACCTCGTGTCCGAACCGATTGCGGCCGCCATCGGTGTCGGGCTGCCGGTCGAGACCCCCACCGGCAACATGATTATCGACATCGGGGGCGGTACGACCGAGACCGCGGTGGTCGCCCTGTCCGGCGTGGTCACCGCCAACTCGATTCGCATCGCGGGCGACGAGATGGACGAAGCGATCATCGTCTACGTCAAGAAGAACTACAATCTCATCATCGGCGCCCAGACGGCCGAGAACATCAAGATCAACATCGGCTCGGCCTATTCGACCGGCAAGGAAGAGAAGATGGAAGTCAAGGGACGCGACCTCGTATCCGGCATCCCGAAGACCATCACCATTACCAGCACCAAACTCCGCGAATCCCTGGAAGAACCGATATCACTGATTGTGGACGCGGTCCGTCTGGCCCTCGAGAAGACGCCGCCCGAGCTGGCCGCCGACATCGTCGACCGGGGCATATACATGTGCGGCGGCGGCTCGCTCCTGCGCGGCCTCGACCTGCTGATCAAGGAAGAAACCAGCCTGCCGGTCTACGTCGCCGAGAACGCACTCGAAAGCGTGGTCCGCGGCGCCGGCCGGATTCTCGAAAACATCCGGCTCAATGCGAAGCTGGTTCTCCGAACCAAGTAGATTGCACAGTAAGGCTTTCCGCACCTGGCAAGACCGGGTTGCCTGGGCGGTCATCGCATCCGGGCTCGTGCTGTCCATCCTCCCGGGCCACGTCCGTCACCGGCTGGCGCTCCCGTTCCAGACCGTCCTGCTCGCCCCGCTGCGCGGGGCGACAACCCTGCGCCGGGAACTGACCATCCGGAAGTCCGAGAACGACCGGCTTTCCCGTCTCGCGATTGAGCTGGCAGTCGAGAACGCCCGGCTCCGTACGCTCGCACGGCGGAACTCCGAGGCCGGTATGGAAGGCAAGAACCTGGTTCGAGCGCCGATTCTGGTCCGGGACCTTGCGACGCTCAAGCACTACCTGATTGTCAGCCGCGGTACGCGCCACGGCAGCGCGGTCGGCTCACCGGCGCTTACGCCGGACGGGGTTGTCGGCAGGGTGGTGGCCGTCGGGGCATACCAGTCACTGGTCCAGACCATCCTCCATCCGGAGTCACGAATCGCCGGCATGGTGCGCCGGTCGGGTGCGTCCGGCATCGTCCATCCTGCCAATGCGCAACAGCTCACGCTTGACTACATCGACCGCGGCACCGAAGTCAACCCGGGTGATACTGTGGTCACTTCCGGGCTCGGCGGTCTCTTCCCGCGTGGACTGCTGCTGGGCACGGTCGAATCCGTCCGGGACGAACCCGGCCGCCTGTTCAAGACTATCAGTATTCACCCGGCCGCGCCGGTCTCGACAATCGAACAGGTCTTCCTGTTTGTCCTTCCGCGCCCGAGCCGGACGGACCGGCCTGATGACTGGCTTGACAACGTCCGGGAACAGGAAGTGGCAATCCCCGGAGAAGCGACCGGCCGGTGAAGCACCTGTTGAGCTTCGTCGTCATCTATGTCCTCTTCCTCGTGCAGGCCGCGCTGACCCCGTGGAGCCCTGACCTGCTGCTGCTTGCCGTTGTCATCATCGCGCTGCGTGAGCAACGCCTTCCCGCGACCCTGTACGGTGCCTGGGCCGGCCTGCTCGCAGGACTCACCGGGCCGGAAACGCTGGGAATCAACCTGTTCCTTCATGCCGGCCTCGGCCATGGCATCGCCTCACTCCATGCCGTTGCCTACCGGAGTCGCTGGTACCTGCTCCTGCTCGTTGCCGCCGGGTTACTGCTCAAGGTCGTTACCGGCTTTGTGGTTGGGGTCCGACCGGCCTGGGGCCCGCAACTGGTCGTCTCGATGCTGCTGACGCTTGCCCTGGCACTCCCGGCCGAATTCGCCGCCAGTCGGACCCTCGATCGACAATGAAGGACCGGCCGGGTCGGTTGCATGGTGTCTTCCTGGTCCTGCTCGCCCTGCTCGCCCTGCGCCTGGTCCAGTTCCAGGTCCTGCAGGGCGCTCGTCACTCCCTGCTGAGCGACCGCAACCACATCCGAAAGGTCGTCCTGCCCGGTCCACGCGGCCGCGTCTTTGACCGTACCGGACTGCTCGTAGCCGACACGCGACCGTCCTTCACGGTTTCGGTCATCCCGACCGAGATGACCGACAGCACGCTGCCCTTGCTCGCGAGCCTGCTCGAGCTGCCGGTCGAGGAACTGACCGAATCCGTCCGTCCCGTATCCTACATGTCGGTTCCAATCAGGGTGCAACGCGATATCAGCCACGAGCAGTTGTTCAGGATCGAAACGAACCTGTTCCGGCTTGCCGGCGTCCGCACGAGTGTCGACCCTGTGCGGTCATATCCGTACGGCCGGCGCTACTGTCATGTCCTTGGCCACATCGGCAGAACCCATGCCGAGGACATGGCCCGTGATACCAGCTACCGGGCACTTGATTACATCGGCCGCGATGGAGTTGAACTGCGGTACGAACGACACCTGCGCGGCCGTGACGGTTCCGAGTACGTCGAGGTGGACGTCCACGGGCACGAAATCGGCCCGCTGCCGGAGAAACGGAGCGTGCCGGCAGTGGCCGGAAAGGACCTGCATCTCACACTCGACCCGCACCTGCACCAGCAGGCCCACTGGTTGACGTCCGACTACGCCCGGGCCGCAATCGTCATCCTCGACGTCCGAACCGGTGGCGTCCTTTGCCTGTATTCACGCCCCGGGTTCGACCCGAACCTGTTTGCGAGCCCGATGCCGACCGGCACATGGGAACGCCTGCTCGGCGACCCGGCAAAGCCCTTTTTCAACCGCGCGCTGAGTGCCGCCTATCCGCCCGGTAGCGTGTTCAAGCCGTTCGTCGCACTGGCCGCGCTGGAAAGCAACACTGCGCGCATCTCCACCCGGTACAAGCCCTGCCTCGGCTCCTACCGCTACGGCGACCGTTCGTTCCGGTGCTGGAAGCGCCACGGCAGTCTCGACCTGGCCGACGCGATTGCACATTCCTGCAACGTCTACTTCTACCAGCTCGGGCTCAAGCTCGGGCTCGACAGCCTGAGTTCCTTCTGTCGCTCGTTGCCGCTCGGACGCCGGACCGGCATCGACCTCCCGATGGAACACGATGGGATTGTCCCGTCTCGCGCCTGGCTCGACAACCACTACGGGACCGGCAAGTGGCAGTCAGGCATCCTGCTCAACCTCTCAATCGGCCAGGGCGAGATACTGACAACGCCGCTCCAGATCGCCTTGAGCTACGCGGCCATTGCCGGTGACGGCGAGTATCTTGAACCCTACGTCGTCGCCCGCATCGACTCTGCCGGCCGTCCGGTCTACCACGCCAGACCACGTCGCCGTCGCATCCGCGCCGACATCGCCAATCTTAGCCAAATCAGGCAGGCCCTCGAACACGTGGTCGAGTATGGTACGGCCCGGACCGCGCGGCTCAAGGAAGTCACCATTGCCGGCAAGACCGGCACGGCCCAGAATCCGGGAGGTATCGATCACGCCTGGTTTGTGGGCTACGCCCCGGCCGACTGCCCGGAAATCGTCATTGCCGTAATCGTGGAGAACGCGGGACACGGCGGCGTCGTGGCCGCGCCCATCGCCGGCCGGCTCTTCAGAACGTGGTTCCTCGAACGCCGGGAACCATCACCGGGACAATGAGAAGGCTCGACCTGCCCCTCCTGCTCACCACCTTGGCCCTGACCGGCATCGGGCTGCTCGTCATCTACTCAACCGGGGGCAGGACCTACCTGGTTCGCCAGTTGTTGTTCCTGCCGGTGGCGGTCGGCGGAATGCTGGCAGCGTACCTTATTCCCAGGCGGGTGTTACTTGGACTCGCCTGGCCGTTCTACGGCTCGATGTTGATCCTGCTCGTGGCCGTGATTCTCTTCGGGAGCGGCACCGGGTCGCACCGCTGGTTCATGCTCGGCCCGGTTGCGCTCCAGCCGTCGGAGTTCGCCAAGCTCGCGACCGTGGTGGCGCTCGCCCGGTATCTGAGTGAACAGCGCAGCCTGTCGTTCAGCTTCCGTTCGCTCTTCGGCCCGACCGCCCTGACC
>CBDUZK010000104.1:0-7412 GCA_965371675.1 uncultured bacterium
GTACTCGAGCGTCTCGCAGTTGAAGCCGTAGTCGCCCTTCCCGGCCTTGACCTTCTCGAACACAATCGAGCCGTCCACGCCGGCGTTCATGGTCAACTGGCGAATCGGCTCCTCCAGCGCGCGCTTGACGATGTTGGCCCCGACCTGCTCGTCGCCGTCCAGCTTGAGCCTGTCGATACCCGGGATGCTGCGTACCAGGGCGACTCCACCACCGGCAACCACGCCTTCCTCGACCGCGGCACGGGTCGCGTGCAGGGCGTCCTCGACCAGGGCCTTCTTCTGCTTCATCTCGACCTCGGTCGCGGCACCGACATTGACTACCGCCACACCGCCGGCGAGCTTTGCGAGCCGTTCCTGGAGCTTCTCACTGTCGTAGTCGGACTTCGTCTCCTCGATCTGCCCGCGGATCTGCTCGATGCGCCCGGTGATGGCGGCCTTCTTGCCTGCGCCCTCGACGATAGTCGTATTCTCCTTGTCGATGACAACACGCTTGGCAGTGCCCATGTCACTCACCTGGACGTTCTCAAGCTTGATGCCGAGGTCCTCGGACACGAGCTTGCCGCCGGTCAGGACCGCGATGTCTTCGAGCATCGCCCGGCGCCGGTCGCCGTAGCCCGGGGCCTTGACCGCGCAGCAGCGCAGGATGCCCTTGATATGGTTGACCACGAGCCCGGCCAGCGCCTCGCCCTCGACGTCTTCCGCGATGATCAGGATCGGGCGGCCTTTCTGGGCCACCTTCTCAAGAATCGGCAGCAGGTCGCGCATCGACGAAATCTTCTTCTCGTAGAGCAGGACAAGCGCGTTCTCGAGTGTCGCTTCCATCTTCGGGCTCTGCGGCGCGGTTGTGCTGGGCTCGAGCGCGAAGTACGGCGACAGGTAGCCCCGGTCGAACTGCATGCCTTCGACCACTTCGAGGCTGGTCTCCATCGACTTGGCTTCCTCGACCGTGATAACGCCTTCCTTGCCGACTTTCTCCATCGCATCCGCAATCAGCTTGCCGATCTCGCCGTTGTTGTTCGCGGATATGGTCGCGACCTGCTCGATCTCATCGCGACCCGAGGTCTTGTTGGACATCTTCTTGAGTTCACCGACCGATGCCTCGACCGCCTTGTCGATGCCGCGCTTCACCGCCATCGAGTTGGCGCCCGCGGTGACGACCCGGAGACCTTCACGGTAAATCGCCTCGGCCAGGATGGTCGCGGTCGTCGTGCCGTCGCCGGCCACATCCGAGGTCTTGGACGCCACTTCCTTGATCATCTGGGCGCCCATGTTCTCGAACTTGTCCTCGAGCTCCACTTCCTTGGCGACCGTAACCCCGTCCTTGGTCATGGTCGGTGCGCCCCACTTCTTGTCGATCATGACGTTGTGGCCCTTCGGGCCGAGCGTCACCTTGACCGCGCGCGCCAGTTGCTGGACGCCACGCAGAATCGCGCGTCTTGCTTCGTCTTCGAATCTCAGGTCTTTGCCAGGCATCGCTTACTTCTCCTTCTCGACAATCGCCAGGACGTCTTCCTCGCGCATAATCAGATACTCGTCGTCACCGATACGGATCTCGTTGCCGGAGTACTTGCCGAAGAGTATGTAGTTACCCTTCTTGACATCCATCGGGATACGCTTGCCGTCATCGTCGACCTTGCCCGGGCCGACCGCAATCACCTTCCCCTGCTGGGGCTTCTCTTTGGCGGTATCCGGAATGATGATGCCGCCCTTGCGGACTTCTTCTTCTTCGACCCGCTCGACCAGGATACGGTCGTGCAGCGGTTTCACCTTCATAGCTCCTCCTTGACTTGAACGCTGATGTTCGTGTACGAACGTATGAGTGAGACTCTGTTCCGTCCGGTTGGACCCAATCGTATGACTATCATGTCTGCCTAACTTAGACACCGGAAACGGCCTTCGGGATTCGGTCGGCGGCCCATTCCCCTGGCTCCGGACATACTCACCCTTGCGGCCTAACTAACGACTAACCGGCAACTTGTGCCGTCAGGCGACTGGGCGATATCTGACTTGAACAGATGACCTCCTCCTTGTAAGGGAGGCGCTCTAGCCAACTGAGCTAATCGCCCGCGGCGCAATTATAGGACTACGTCCGATACTGTCAACCGGGCCGATTGACACCGGACACGGCCGGGCCTATCCTCTGGCCCGATGGACACTCCGACCGGCCTGCTCATCAATGGAACGTGGCTGGCCCGCGACCACACCATCCGGGTCACCAACCCGTGGGACGGCACCCTTGTCGCGGAAACAGCCGCAGCCGAAGCCGGGGACGTCGCCGACGCGGTCGCAGCGGCCGAAGCCGGGTTCCGGGACATGACCGGGCTCGCGGCCCACGACCGCCGCCGCATCCTCAGCCGGACCGGGGACCTCATCGCCGACCACGCCCCGGAGCTGACCGACGGCATCATCGCCGAATCCGGCAAGCCGCGTCGCTACGCGGCCGGTGAAGTCCGCCGGGCCGAACTGACCTGCCGGTTCGCCGCGGAAGAAGCCGGGCGGATTCACGGCGAAACCCTGCCGCTCGACGCGGCGCCCGGCTCCGAGCGCCGCCGGGGATACTACATCCGTCGCCCGCTCGGGGTTATCGCCGCCATCACGCCGTTCAACTTCCCGCTCAACCTCGTCTGCCACAAAGTCGCGCCGGCGATTGCCGCGGGGAACTCGGTCGTGCTGAAGCCGGCCAGCGCCACCCCGCTGACCGCGCTCCGGCTCGGCGCCCTGCTGCTCGAAGCCGGCCTGCCGCCCCGGGCGCTGAACATCGTCGTCGGTCCCGGCAGCCGCGTCGGCCTCGGGCTGGTTCGCAACCCACGGGTGCGCCTGGTCACATTCACCGGGAGCGCGGCCGTCGGCGAGACCATCAAGTCCGAATCCGGGCTCCGCCGGGTCGCGCTCGAACTCGGCTCCAACTCCGGCGCAATCGTGGACGAGACCGCGAACCTCGACGCGGCCCTCCGGCGCTGCCTGGTCGGCGGGTTCGCCTACTCGGGCCAGGTCTGCATCCACACCCAGCGGCTCTACGTGCATCAGGCAATTGCCGATGAGTTCACCGCCCGGTTCGTCGAAGGCGCGACGGCGCTCGCCTGCGGGGACCCGGCGCTCGAGGAAACCGAAGTCGGGCCGATGATCGACCCTGCCGCGCTCGCCCGGGCGCTCGAACTGGTCGAGCAGGCGCGGGCCGACGGGGCCCGTGTGCTCTGCGGCGGACGCGCGGATGGAAGCGTGATGCTGCCGACCGTACTGACCGGCGTGAACCGTGACATGCCGGTTGTCTGCGAGGAGAGTTTCGCCCCGGTCGTGACCATCGAGACGTTTGAGGATTTCGACGAAGCCGTCCGAGAATTCAACCGCGGCTCGACCGCGGGCACGTACGACTACGGCCTCGCCGCCGGCGTCTTCACCCGTGACCTCAACCGCGCCCTGCGGGCGACCGAGACAATCGAGGCCGGCAACGTCTACATCAACGACTCGGCCACGTTCCGGGCCGACCACCAGCCCTACGGGGGCGTCCGCGACTCCGGCACCGGCCGCGAAGGCCCGCGCTTCGCGGTCGAAGACATGACCGACATCAGGATGGTATCGTTCAACCTGGACTCCTGACGGCGACTCGGGCCCCGCTCGGCTGACAGCCGGGGGCCGACCCGAGTTCCCGCCCGGACCCGACCGAAAGGAAAACACATGCAGGTCAAGACACAGGTAAACTGGGTGAAAGGAATGCTGTTCGCCGGCGCCGGCTGGTCCGGCCATACCGTCACGATGGACGCCGGTGGGGACTTCGACGGCAACGACTCGGCCGCGCGGCCGATGGAGCTCATGCTCGTCAGCCAGTGCGGCTGCACCGGCATGGACGTCGTCTCACTGCTGAAGAAAATGCGCGTTGAATTCTCGGGCATCGAACTCAACGTCCGGGCCGAGAAGACCGAAGACCACCCGCACGTGTTTACTCGCATCGACCTCGAATACGTCATCACCGGCAACGACGTCGACGAGGCGAAGCTGAAAAAGGCCATCGATCTGTCCCAGGAGAAATACTGCTCGGTCACGGCGATGCTGCGCAAAGCCTGCCCGATCAACCACACTTTCCGGGTCCGGAAGCCGTAGGAACGCAAGCCGCGCGGTCGGAATCCGGGCCGCGGCCCGGACCCGCTACGGCTGGACTACCAGCTTGCCCGTGAACCCGCTCGCGTCGAACCGGACCAGGTACACCCCGGCCTCCAGCCCGACCAGGTCCAGCTCCAGCCGCCCGTATCGGGCATGGGCCTGCCGGCGCCGGCGTCCGCTGCTGTCGTAGAGCACCACCGCCGTCCCCGGGTCGCGACCGCCCGGCTCCAGCATCACCCTGGTCCGGGCCGGGTTTGGATGCAGCATCGGGTGACGCAATTCGCCCCGGTCCGGCACTTCCTTGATTCCAACCGGGCCCTCGTATGCCTGCAGGGCGCAACCCCAGTCCGCCGCGTAAATCAGTGAACCGCGCACCAGCACGTCATAGCAACGCCAGGGCGTGTCGTAGTAACCGGCGAGTCCCGGGGCGGCCGGGTCCTGGACGTCAAACACCCGGAACCCCTTCCGGTGATTCGCCACGTAGGCGTACCGGCCCTTCACGAACACGTTGTACGCGACGTCGGGCAGCCCGGTCGAACTCACCTCGAACGGGTGGCCCGGGTCCGACACATCCACGATCCGGAACGCCGAATCCTGGCAGGCCAGGTACGCGTATTCCCCCTCGACGTACACCTCGTGCACCCAGCCGTCCGGCACGAAGAACCCGGCTTCCGACGGCCGGGCCGGGTCGCGCACGTCGATGATCCGAAGTCCCGAATCACGGTCCGCCACGTAGGCGTACGGCCAGGCCACGTGGACACCCGACGCCAGGCCCGGCGTGTTGAGGACGGCGACCTCGGTCGGCGCGGCCGGGTCACGCACATCCACAATCCGCAGCCCCGCGGCCCGCTCCGCCAGGTACGCGTAGCCGTTGACGGCATCGACGCCGGTAACGTAATCCGGGGTCGCGAGAGCGCCAATCTCCACCGGGCCGGCCGGGTCGGCCACGTTCACAACCCGGAAACCGTCGGCCCAGTCAGCGACGTAAGCGATGGTATCGACGACCCTTACGGCCCGGACGTAGTCCGGCGAATCATACCGCCCGACCTCACGGAAGCCCTGTGGGTGGTCGATATCGATGATGCGCATGCCGGAATAGCCGTCCGCCAGGTAGGCGTGTCCATTGGCGATATCGACCGTATGCACCCAGTGTGGAACCTCATACCGACCGACCTCGACCGGGTTCGCGGGCGTCCTCACATCAATCACCCTGACCCCGTAGTTCCAGGAGGAGGCAAACACGAGGCCGTTGCCCGCCGCCACCGAGAAATCCCACTCCGGCGAAGGGGTACTCCCCACCTCGACCGGGTGTGCGGGGTCGCTGATGTCGACCACGCTGACCCCGCCGTACTTGGACGCGGCGAAGACAAACGAATCCCCGGCCACGACGTGGTACGCCGGGCCGGGCAGGACAACGGACCCGACTTCCGCCGGCCGGGTCGGGTCGCTGACGTTGACTACCACCAGCGCGGACTCATCCGCGACCACGACCAGGCTGTCGACCAGGCAGACACCTCGCGCCACACCCGGCAGAACGAGGAAACCGACCTCGTGCGGGTCCATCGGGTTCGACACGTCGATGACCCGCAGCCCGGAATCACTGTCGGCCACGTACGCGTACCCGCCGGCGGCAACGATGTCATACGCCTTGCCCGGCGTCGAACAACTGGCGACCAGCTGCGGGTTCCCCGGTACGGACACGTCCACGACTCTCAGTCCGATACCGCGGTCTGCGACCAGCGCGTAGTCGCCGAGCACCGCCACGGCGTACGCGTCCCCGACGTCCGGCAGGACGGCAAGCTCCTGTGGACTGGTCGAATCCGACACGTCGTGGATGTACAGGCCACCGGCCACCACGTACAGCATCCCTCCGTCTGACTGGATGTCCCGCACGCGGCCACCGGTCTTGATGCCCTGTGACAACAACCGCGGCTCGGCCGGGTCCGAAACGTCCAGCACGTACACCCCGCCGCCGGAACCGGCGAACAAGAGGCTTCGCGCCGGGTCGAACCCCACCGCCATCGAAGGCCCGAACGGCCAGTTCCCGACCAGCCGGCAGTTCAGCGAATCACCGGCATCGGCCGGTCCGGCCGCCGCCAGCAGCAACACGAGAACCGCAACCACGCGCCGCGTCATCATCGGTGCTCCGGGCCGCGGTCAGCGGACCTTGACCATCCGGACCACGCGGGTATCGGGGCCGGATTTCAGCTCCGCGAAATAGACACCGGGGTTGACCGTGCTCGCATCCCACTCCAGCACGTGACTGCCCGCCGCCTGTAAGCCGTTGAACAACTCGGAAATATGTCGCCCTGCGGCGTCGGAAACCGCGCAGGTCACGCGGCTGCTCCGCGTGAGTTCGTAGCTCAACCGCGCCCGATCACGAACCGGGTTCTGTCCCAGTCGCAGTCCCGGCGTCGGCTCCAATTCCTGCTCTTCCTCAATCCCGGTAGCGGACAGCGTAAATTCGTCGGCAGAGACCTCTGCCCAGCCGCCCCCTCAAGTACCGTTGCAGTAGGAGAAAAGCTGGACCTTGACCTTCCGCACGTCGGCGGCCGTCACACCGGGCAGGTAATCCGCGATTTCCTGCGCCACGTCGAGTTCATAGCGCTCCCATTCACCCGGGTTCCCGACGTCATGGAAATGCATCGTATCGCTCTCAACCCAGTTGTTGTACTGGTTGCGGAGCACAATCATGGTGCAGCCGAGTTCGTTGCCTGCCACGTCCTGGTAGCTCACGATGACCGCACCGGTCGGCCAGCAGGTCGAGGACCCGCCGGCAATCTGGAACCGACCGTCGAACGCCAGGGTGACATTCGCGTTCGGAACGTCGGCGACCTGGTACAGTGAGGCATGGTAGGCGAGGTACTTGTACACTCGCGCGGCATGTCCCGGAACCGGCTGTCCGAGCGAATCCCAGCGGTCGAAACTCTCGGTCCCGGCCAGGTGTCGCACATCCTCCTGCCAGCCCACGGTCAAGGGCTGCTCGAAATCGCCGTTCGTCAGCAGGTTGCTGGCCGGGGCGGGGCCTGCCAGCAACGCAAAGCCGACACCGACGAGAATCAGGTATCGCATCTGGAAACTCCTTTCTCCGGACCGGGACCAATCCCGGCCGGAACGATGTATATGATACCCGACTGTGCGGAAAAGGCAATAGTCTACCGTCACGGTGCACTATCGCTTCCTGGCCTGGCCTGAACGTCGCCCGTCCCACCCCACCCCCTACCGGCTTCCCCGGGCAGCCTGGATAGTGGCTGGGCTAGCCGCCAGGGTAGCCGCTGCCCGGATGACTATCCGTGCGGTTCCCCGTATGGTTT
>CBDUZK010000105.1:0-7317 GCA_965371675.1 uncultured bacterium
GTTTGCGTTTGAGGAAGTCATCGCCGCCTTTGCCTGGCGCGGCGATTTCCACGACAGCGACGGCTGTCGCAGCGACTCGCGACCCGAGCAGACGAAGTCTGGTTTGTTTCTCAGTATTGCCAGCAACAGCAAAGAAGCAACTCGTGTCGAGGAGGAACCCTCTCGCGGATACAATGTCCACTCCCAGTCGTCCCTAATGGGGCGCTATGCGGACACACTGCCGTTCCCTACCCATCCAATCCCGGCCGGTTGTCTCTCTCGTCAATCATGATGGGGAGGAACGGTTGGCGGCCCCGGCAGTTTCCGGTAGTCTGTTGATGGGTCAGCCAACTTTGGCAAACTCTGTGTTATTGCACTTCGGGCAGGGCGGCAGCCTGTCGCTATCATCGTCGAGTACAACAATCTGTCCACAGCTAGTGCAGCTATAGCTGCCTCTTCCTGGCTTTTCTCCGGTCGATGGCATCATTGCCTCCTGTTGTTTGAGCTGTTCTTTGGGATTTCCGACGACACAATACCTATTTCCTACCCATCCAACTTCGTCCGGTCGTCTTTCTTGTGGGTCTGCTCGATTGGGACGGCCCGTTGTTGATATCGTTTGAGTTTGTGAACGCCATCACCCGGTAGTTGTATACCGCTTTCCCTCTTTTGTCAACCCGGGAGTGATTTGAGGGGTTGACGGCGGGAATGGACGGGGACACAATGCCTGACTCGATACCGATTCCGCAGGTTCAACAATGAAGTGCAACACTTTGGACGGCGTCGCAGTTCGGGGAGCATTCCCGGTCGGTGCAACCGCTATCGGAAGCCCGCTGGCGTCCTGTAAGCCCCTGTGCCGTCCGCAAGGAACGGGTGGGCCTCTACCCTGCCGACATGTCCGTCCGTGGCAGGGGCGCAAGCGCAGGACGCAGATGCACGGCCACAGGGGCCGGGTTGCGGGTTGACCGCACAGGGGGCTGCCCCCGGGGCTGCCCCCGGGGTATGCCCCCGGGCATCCCCGGGGGCAGTCCGAATGTTCCCCCGAGGGGCGCAGGTTGACCCGGGCCGAGTTTGCGGCTAGTGTGCACCCATGGCGAATCTAGAACATGTGAAACTTGTGAAGAAAGGCGCGAAGGCGATTGACGAATGGCGCGAGGAGCATCCGAGTGTCAAGCTGGACCTGAGCGGGGCGGACCTGCGCGGGGCGAACTTGCACGGGGCGAACTTGGATGGGGCGAACCTGCACGGGGCGGACCTGGGCGGGGCGGACCTGGGCGGGGCGGATCTGGGCTGGGCGAACCTGATACGGACGAATCTGAGCCAGGCCGTCTTGACCGGCGCGGACTTGGTAGGCGCGGACTTGGGCGGGGCGAACTTGTCCGGGGCACATTTGGTCGGGGCGGACCTGTACCGGGCGGACCTGCGCTATGCGGACCTGCGCGGGGCAGATGTGAGCGAAGCCGAGTTCATGATGACCGTCCTCGGGGCCGTTGACCTGTCTGAAACCAAGGGACTGGAGACGGCAAGACACGAGGCTCCGAGCACGGTGGGGGTGGACACGTTGCTGAAGTCCAAGGGGAAGATTCCTGAGGTCTTCCTGCGCGGGTGCGGCGTGCCGGAGGAGGTCATCGGTGCGTTCAAGGGTCTGGTCGACAAGGGAATTGAGTTCTATTCCTGTTTTATCTCATACACTGAGGCTGACGATGATTGCAGCGAGCGATTGTACAATGACTTGCAGGGCGCAGGGATTCGGCGCTGGCGCTGGCGGGAGGATGCCAAGTGGGGAGAAGTGCTGAGGGGTGAGGTGAACAGGGCTGTCTGGTGGTATGACAAGCTGATTGTGATTCTCAGTGAGGAGTCATTGAAGGCTCCGGCCGTGATAGAAGAGATAGAGCGGGCACTGCAGAAAGAGGAAGCTCTGGCAAAGCAGGGGAAGGCGAAGCCCGTCCTGTTCCCTGTCCGGCTGGACGATGCGGTGTTCGATTGGGACCACTACCTGAAGGCTAACCTCACCAAACGCGTTATCGGTGACTTCACGCAGTGGGGTGACGCGAAGGAATACAAGGAGGCGTTCAAGCGGCTGGTCCGGGACTTGCGGAAGGACGAGAAGATGGCGTAGTCCGGTTGGTCGGGCTGCAGAGTGCCGAGGCGGAGCGGAGTTTCAACCACGGATAAACACGGATGAACACTGATGCAGAGATCGAAATGCGGATGCGGGGCGGAGATAAACACCAGGAGCACGAAGAGGGCAGAGGATAGAGGAGTGAAGATGGAGGATGGAGGCGAGGAGGCGGAGAGCGTTCGGCGTGAAGCGTCGGGCTGCGGTCATGTCCCCGGCCGCGTGTCGGCTTCTTGACACTTGCGGGCATTCTAATATTCTCATGGTCTATGGCTCACGCATATACTCCAGGATTGAAGGTAACCGCCCGGACCGTGGTCCGGAAGGAACGCCGCCTGCCTTTGTCGGGGGAGACCCGGGTGAAGAAGGGCGACCGGGTGAAGGGCGATGACATTGTGGCGCGGACCGAGTTGCCGGGTAATGTGCAGACGTTGAACGTCGGCGGGCTGCTGGGCGCTCCGCCCGAGGACGTGCCGGGCATGATGGTAAAGCAGAAGGGTGACCAGGTTGAGAAGGACGAAGTGGTTGCCCAGTCCAAGGGATTCTTCGGGCTGTTCAAGTCCGAAGTGAAGTCCCCGGTGACGGGTTCGATTGAGAACATCTCGAAGGTCACCGGGCAGGTGATTCTGCGCGAACCGCCCCAACCGGTGCAGGTGGATGCGTACATCGAAGGCGTGGTTGCCGAGGTGATTCCGAACGAGGGCGTGATTGTCGAGACCGAGGCGAGCCTGGTGCAGGGCATCTTCGGGGTCGGCGGCGAAGTGCGCGGCGAGATTCGGATGGTGACCGATTCGCCGGACCGGGTGCTTGAGGCGAAGGACCTGACCGAGGAGTGCCGTGGCTGCATCGCGGTTGGCGGGTCGCTGGTCACGTCCGACGTGATTCAGCAGGCGTTGAAGGTGGGCGCGAAAGCGATTGTGACCGGCGGGGTCGAGGACAAGACGCTGCGTGATTTCCTCGGGTATGACATCGGCGTCGCCATCACCGGGTCGGAGAAGAAGGGATTGACCCTGGTGATAACCGAGGGGTTCGGCGAGATGAAGATGGCGCAGAAGACTTTTGGCCTGCTGAAGTCGCTGGCCGGGCAGATGGCGTCGGTGAACGGCGCGACCCAGATTCGCGCGGGCGTCATCCGGCCCGAGGTAATCGTACCCCAGGCCACCGGGACCGGCGAGGTGAAGCAGAGCAGCGCCGAGGGCGGGCTGGAACTGGGTATGCTGGTGCGCGTCATCCGCCAGCCGGGATTCGGCCGGATCGGCAAGGTGACTGATTTGCCGGTGGAGTTGCAGGTGGTGGAGTCCGAGGCGAAAGCCCGCGTGCTGACCGTGGCGTTCGATGACGGCAAGCAGGTGACCCTGCCCCGGGCCAACGTCGAGAGTATCGAAGGTTGATGTGACACGCGCGTTGATAACTATCCTGCTGCCCGTGCTGGCCCTGGGCGGGTTCTCATCGCTGAAGGTCCTGCCCGGTGTGCGCGAGGCGGGCATGGGCAACGCCGGGGTGGCGTCCGGGTTCGGGCCGCAGGCGATGGTGTGGAACCCGGCCGCGACCGCGGGAGTGCTCGGGTTTGCGGCCCGGGCGTCGTACACGAAGTGGATGCTGGACACCCACCAGGAAGCGGTGTACGTGGTGCGCAACCTGCGGGCGTTGAACGTCGGCGTCGGGGTGACCGGTTTCTCGGCCGGGAAGTTCGAGTACCGGACCGAGGTGCCGACCGAGGAGCCGCTGGGCGAGTTCGAGCCGGGGGATTTCCATTTCCACCTGAACGTGGCCCGGTCGTTCGGGCCGATGGTGGATCTGGGCCTGACCGGTCGGTTCTATTACACCAAGGCATTCGAGGAGTACGCGTTGGGTCCGGGCCTGGACGTGGGCATCCGCGTGCGGCCGGTCTGCGGACTGGTACTGGGCGCATCGGTGGTTGATTTCGCCCGGACCATGGCCTACCAGCGCGAGGTGTTCCGCGTGCCGGTGCGCGCACGGCTGGGCGCGGCGTACGACATGGCCGCATCCGAACACGTCTCCGTGTCCGTGACCGGGGAAGGTTCCTACTATTTCTATGCGAAGTCGTTGAATGCCCAGGCCGGGCTGGAAGTCGGCTGGTCGGATTTCGCGTTCCTGCGTATCGGCGGCGAATGGCTCGGAGAGGCAATCCGGCCCGCGGCCGGGCTGGGTGTGAAGGCCGGCGGGATTCGGTTCGACTACTCGTTCACACCCCTGAATGACAACCTGGGTCAGGCGCACCGGTTCGCGCTCGCGCTCGGCGGCTGACCCCGGGTCGGGAGGACCATGCCCGAAGGATGGCTTGATTTCGAGCAGCCGCTGGTCGAAGTCCTGACCCGCATCGAGGAACTGGGTGCAATCGGTGCGAAGGACGAAGTCGAGCGGCTCCGCGAACAGGCCCGCAAGCTCCGCAGCAAACTGTACGGCAACCTGAGTCCATGGCAGCGGGTGCAGCTCGCGCGGCACCCGCGCCGACCCTATGCGTTCGACTACATCGACCGGATTGTCACCGACTTCGTAGAGCTGCACGGGGACCGGGGGTTTGCCGACGACCCGGCACTGGTAGCCGGACTCGGCAAGATTGACGACGTCGGGTTTGTCATCATCGGGCACCAGAAGGGTCGGGACACCAAGCAGAAGCTGCGCCGCAACTTCGGCATGCCGCACCCGGAGGGGTATCGCAAAGCCCTGCGGATGATCGAACTCGCTACCCGGTTCGGCGCGCCGGTGCTCAGCCTGGTGGATACACCGGGCGCGTTCCCGGGCAAGGGAGCCGAGGAGCGGGGCCAGGCCGAGGCGATTGCCCGGAACCTGCGGGAAATCGCGGTGCTTGAAGTGCCGATTATCGTCGTGGTCACCGGTGAGGGCGGCTCGGGTGGAGCCCTGGCAATCGCAATCGGAGACCGCATCATGATGCAGGAGAACGCGGTGTACTCGGTCATCACCCCGGAGGGGTGCGCGTCAATCCTGTGGCGCGACCGGGCCAAAGCGCCGGAGGCGGCGTCGGCGTTGCGGATGACCGCGGCCGACCTGCTCGGGTTCGGCATCGTCGACGAAGTGGTGAAAGAGCCCCCGGGCGGAGCGCACCAGGACTGGGACGAAGCGGCCCGCCTGCTGAAGCGGGCGGTGATGACGGCCTGGCGCGGGCTGGCGGATAAGTCCGGCCCGGACCTCGTGCGGGACCGCATCGCCCGGTTCGCCTCGATCGGCGTCTACGCCAAGTGACCGACGCGCCCGCGGATTCACCGACCCAATCCGACGACAGTGAGTTCCGGTCCGGGTATGTCGCGATTGTCGGTCCGCCCAATGTCGGCAAGTCAACCCTGATCAACCGGCTGCTCCGGCACCGGATATCGATTGTCGCCCCGCGTCCCCAGACGACCCGGCACCGGGTGCTCGGCATCCTGAACGGGGACGGGTACCAGGCCCTGTTTGTCGATACACCGGGCGTGCTCCGGCCGGGATACAAGCTGCAGGAAATGATGAAGCAGGAAATCGACAGCGCGTTGCGCGACGCGGACGTGGTGCTGATGCTGGTCGACGTCGAGCGGCCGGGCGCGGTCGAGGTCATGACCGAAGTCCTGGCAGGACGCAATGCGCTGGCCGCGGTGAACAAGATTGACAAGGTGCCGAGTGATGCGCTGCTGCCGTTGATCGCGCGGCTGAGCCGGGTCGTTAACGGCAAGGTATACCTGGTTTCCGCGTTGAAGGGCAGCGGGGTCGAAGACCTGAAGCAGGCGGTAATCGCGGCCCTGCCGAAGAGCGCGCCGTTCTATCCCAAAGACCAGGTGTCGGAGCGGCCGGAGCGTTTCTTCGTGGCCGAGCTGGTTCGCGAAGCAATCTTCAACCGGTACGGCGAGGAGATTCCGTATTCGACCACGGTCGTGGTGCAGGAGTTTCGGGAGCGGGAAGGGCGCAAGGACTACATCAAGGCGACCGTGTACGTTGAGCGGTCTTCCCAGAAGGCAATCATCATCGGGAAGGACGGCGACGCGTTGAAGCGCGTCGGGTCAATGGCCCGGCGCGGCATCGAGCAGTTCCTGGGGCGCCCGGTTTACCTGGAGCTGCGGGTCAAGGTGGCCGATGACTGGCGTCGCAACGAGTCTTTCATTCGCGATAACGTATACCGCACCTGACCCGGACCGGGTTCCCCTTACTGTCTAGCGTTCGACCACGAGCTTGCAGAAGGCCGAGTACTGGCCGGCTTCGAGCCGGCAGAAGTAGACACCCGGTGCAACCCGGCTGCCGTCCTGGTGATTCAGATTCCAGATAACCGTTCGGTCGGGTCCGGGCTCGAGCAGCCGGACCCTGCGGCCCCCGGCGTCGATGATAGAGACTATCGAGTTGCCAATGGAGCCGGGTGGCGCGTGGACCCGGATTGTCGCTCGGCTTCGGGTCGGGCTTGGCCGCACCGTGAGCCGGGGTTGGAACGGCGCGCGAACCGGGGCAATGATGCCAACTACCGGCCCGCGCCAGGAGAGGCCGTCGAGCGCGGCGCTTGAGGAGTTCATCACCTGCAGGTAGCGGGCGCTGTCCAGCCCCACGTCCGCGAGGTCGAAGCTGTGCGTTTCGCTTGCGGTGCCGAGCATGTGCCAGGGACCTCGCCAGTCGTTCGCCGCGGAAAGGATGTAGGTGCCGGTCGCGTGGACCGTGATGTCGTCGGCCGGCCGGTCGGAAACCGGTGGCACGCAGTCGAACGTGACTTCGGACTGGTGGGACCCGAGATGATAGTAGCCGCCGTCCGGCGCGCCGAGTGCTTCGAGATACCAGTCGGCATACACGTGGCTGTCATCCACCCGGCGCACGGACACCGCCTTCTGCGCGTGGTGCAGCGGTTCGGCTACCGGCCTGGTGAGTACGATTTCGACCTCGACCCCGCCGGTGTCCGGCACCACGATGTCGGTCACGGTCTTCGGCTTGTAGCCGTTCGAGGTCGTCCGGATGGTGTAGGTGCCGGGTGCGACCATGCGGTGGAAGTCGCCGCAGGGCGGGTCGGTCCAGGTCTGCCAGCGTTCGGGTTCGAGGAACTCGACCCGGGCGAAGAGTGGGGCGCCGGTCAGTGAATCGGCTACGGTCCCGTTGACGCCATAGCCGGCGAGCAGCGCCATGTCCATTGCCGCACGTCGATTGGCGACGCAGATGCTGTCGATGCGCGGGCGCGTTGATGGGAGCTGGGTCTCGATGGTCGTTGCCATGCAGCCGTAGATGCCAAACATGTGGTC
>CBDUZK010000106.1:0-7097 GCA_965371675.1 uncultured bacterium
CCTGTGCGGCGACCGCGATGACGGCCCGCGTTGCGCGACCACCTGTCCGACCGGAGCCCTGCAGTTCGTGGAGGAATCGGAACTGGATGAGAAGAAGACCGGGGTCGGCTTCGCGGCCCGGTCCCCGCACCGGAGGCGGCCATGATCGGCTGGACCGGCTGGCAGTTGGCGTTCGCCTTCCTGGTCTTCCCCGGGTTCCTGTTCACGGTCGTGGTCGGGCTGGTCCTGACCTGGGTCGACCGGCTGGTTTCGGCCCGGGTCCAGTACCGCAAAGGGCCGCCGTTCTACCAGCCGTTCGCGGACATGTTGAAGCTGACAATCAAGCAGACGATTGTACCCGAGGGCGCGTCCCGGACCATATTCCTGTTCGCGCCGATTCTCGGGCTGGTTTCCATGTCAATCGTGGCGCTGATACTCTGGAACGCGAGCTTCGGCGACGGCGGGTTCGTCGGCGACGTATTCGTGCTCGTGTACCTGTTTGCCCTGCCGCCGCTCGGGTTGATTCTCGGCGCGTCCGCGAGTCGCAACCCGCTGGCCGCGGTCGGCGCGTCCCGCGAGATGCAGCTCTACCTCGCGTACGAGCTGCCGTTCCTGCTTGCGTTGTTCGTGCCGATCATCAAGACCGGCGGTGCAATCAAACTCGGGGACCTGGTGCTCGCCCAGCACATGGGCCACCCGTTCCTGTATTCGATCTCGGGCGTGATCGGCGCGATCATCGTGCTGATGGCGACCCAGGCCAAGCTCGGCGTCGTGCCGTTCGACACCGCGGAGGCGGAGCAGGAAATCATGACCGGCGTGTACACCGAATACTCGGGCATGCCCCTGGCGATGTTCAAGATTACGCGGGCGATGATGATGGTCGTGTTGCCGCTGTTCCTGATTACGCTCTACTGGGGCGGGTTCGCGGACTGGTGGGCGATCCCGAAGTTCCTGCTGATTATCGTACTGGTGGTGCTGATCAAGAACACGAACCCGCGACTGCGGATCGACCAGGCGCTCAGGTTCTTCTGGTTCGGGATGGGCGGCCTGGGCGTCGTCGCGGTGATACTGGCGTTTGCGAGGCTATAGAGACATATGAGCAAACTCGGACTGTGGGGCCTGAAGAAGTCACCGTGGGTATACCACGTAGGGGCTGCGGCCTGCAACAACTGTGACATCGAAATCCTCGAACTCCTGACCCCGCGCTACGACGTCGAGCGGTTCGGGATCGTGCTTGTCGGCTCACCGCGACACGCGGACGCGCTGCTGGTGACCGGGGTCATCAACCGCAAGTCGCTGCCGCGCGTCATGGAAGTGTACGAACAGACCGCGAAGCCGTGCCTGGTCATCTGTATCGGCTCGTGCACCTGCAACAACCACATCTTCCGCAATTCCTACAACGTGGTCGGGCCGTACGACAAATACCTGCCGGTCGACGCCTACGTCCCGGGCTGTCCGCCGAAGCCCGAGGCGATGATCCTGGGCGTGGTCAAGGCGCTGAGCAAGCTATGAGAGAAGCTGAAACAAAGCTGCGCGAGCGGTTCCCGGACGGCGATTACTTCCGGCACAACGAGGACCGGCTCTACGTCAGGATTCCGCGCGAGAAGTTGACCGAAGCCGCACAGTACCTGCACCGGGAACTCGGGATGCGGCTCGCGACCTGCACCGGCATCGACACCCGCGAGGGCTTCGAAGTGCTGTACCATTTCTCGGATGACGTTGGCGGCGGGATGTACACGCTCAAGGTCGTCGCGCCGAAGGACGACCCCAGGATCGACTCGCAGGCGTCATGGTATCCGGCGACCGACTGGATCGAGCGCGAGATGCACGAGTTGATCGGCATCGACTTCCCGGGACACCCGGACATGCAGCCGCTGTTGACCTCGGATACGGACTGGGACCCGGAGCAGCGACCGCTGCGGAGAGACTATGAACGACGAGGCGAAGACCATGAGCGCTAGTCCGGTCAAGGGCGGCAAGCAGCGGCGGATCGTCCCGATTGGCCCGTATCATCCGCTGCAGGAAGAGCCGGAGTTCTTCAAGCTCGTGGTCGAGGGCGAGAACGTGGTCGATATCGAAATCAACATCGGCTACAACCACCGGGGCCACGAGTTCATCTCGCCCGAGTTGACCTATGACCAGGTGCCGTTCCTGGTCGAGCGCATCTGCGGCATCTGTTCTAACTCGCACCCGTTGGCCGCGGTGATGGCGGTCGAGGACATCTGCAACGTCGAGATACCGGAGCGGGCCAAGTACCTGCGCGTGATCGTGCACGAACTGGAGCGGATTCACTCGCACCTGCTCTGGCTTGGCCTGGCCGGGCACTTCATCGGGTACAACACGGTCTGGATGTGGGCGTGGAAGTACCGCGAGCACGTGCTGCAGGTATTCGAGATGCTGGTCGGCAACCGCAACCACTACGCGATGAACAAGCCGGGCGGGGTGAGGCATGACCTCAAGCCGGACATGGTCAAGCCGATTCGGGACGCGATGGACCTGGTCGAGAAAAAGGTGACGATGCTGACCAAGGCGATTCTCGACGACCCGGTCATCCTGTCGCGACTCGAAGGAGTCGGCATCCTGACCAGGGAACAGGCGATTGCCTACGCGACGACCGGTCCGACTTCGCGCGCCTCGGGTCTGCCCGCAGACGTGCGTCGGGACGAGCCGCACCTGGCGTACGGGGACGTTGACTGGGACGTCATCTGCGTCCCGGAAGGCGACGTGCTGGCCAAGGCCAAGGTGCGCCTGCTTGAGATGATCGAGGCGGTCAAGATAATCCGGCAATGCCTGGACAAGATTCCGGACGGCCCGATTGAGACCCGGATCGAGCAGGTCCCGCCGGGCGAGGGCTGCGGCCGGACCGAAGCGCCGCGCGGTGAGGTGTTCCACTACATGCGGTCCGACGGCACCAACCGGCCCCTGCGGCACAAGGTGCGCGCGCCGAGCTTCATGAACGTTGCGTCCAACAAGGTCGCCTGCGTCGGTGGTACGATTGCGGACGCGGCGTTGACACTGGCCGCGGTCGATCCCTGCTATTGCTGCACCGAACGCATGGCCGCGTTCGAGGACGGCAAGCTCCGCTACACCTGGAATGACCTGCTGAAGCTGTCCTGGGAGAAGACCGAGCGAATCAGGAAGAAGTCAGGATGAGCTTCGTCGAGAACTGGTTCGATTTCGCGGGCGGGGGACGGAACCTCTGGTTCGACTTCGCCGTGGGCGACGTGGAGCTGTACTTCGCCGCGATATTCGGATTCGTCGGGCTCGTGGTCATGCTTTACTCGGCGGTCAAGATCAGGGGCGGCCGCGGCCGGGTGACCGAGTACTTCATCTTCCTGGTCGTGCTGGTCGGGAGCGCGGTCGGCGTGGCCTTTGCTCAGAACCTGCTTCTGATATTCGTGTTCTGGGAGCTGGCGACCTTTGCCATCTGGCGCCTGGTGCTGTTCCATCGGACCGAGGAGAGCGTGTCGGGCGCGTCGTGGGCCTGGCTTGTCAATTTCGGTGCGGCGGCCCTGATGCTGGTCGGGATGGCGATAATCCTGTTCGAGGAGAAGACCCTTGGATTGCGCCAGCTCGAAGGCGTTTCCATCTCGATGCTCCCGGCAGTGCTGATACTCATCGGAATCCTCGCCAAGTCGGCGACCCTGCCGCTCTACGTATGGATGCCCAAGGCATACAAAGCGGCACCGGCCCCGGTCTGTGCCCTGCTGTCCGGCGTGGCCGAGAACCTCGGGGTCGTGCTGTTCTACAAACTGTTCGTGACCACGGTCCAGCCGCCCGACGGGTTCATGACTTTCGTGGCCGGACTGGCGCTGGTGTCCAGCATCGTTGCCGGCGGAGTCGCGCTCCGGTCGAAGACGATGCGCGGGACCCTGGCCTATTCCACAATCAGCCAGTTGGGTTTCATATTCCTCGGCCTGGCGGTAGTCAGTTACTACGGCATTCTCGGGGGCCTGCTCTACGTGCTGGCGCACGCGGTGGCGAAGACCGGGCTGTTCTTCTCGGTCGGCCTGGTCGAGGATGCGTCGGGCACGGGTGAAATCGCCCGGCTGGGAGGCGCCGCGCGCCGGTCGCCGGCGCTGGCGGTCGCGACCGCCCTGCTGGTGCTTTCGATTGTCGGGATGCCGCCGCTGCTGGGTTTCTTCGCCAAGCTCGGCGTGGTGCTCGGCGTCCTCAAGGGCAGCATGTTGCTCGGCGTCGGGGCAATCGTGGCGGCCCTCTTTACGGTGCTCTACCTCGCCAAGCTCTTCTCCGGGGTTTTTCTCGGGGACGAGCCACCCGGTGAGTGGCAGAAGATCAACGGCTTTCTTGTCGGACTGGTTGTCCTGATGGCGGTGGTTTCCGTGCTCGGTGGAATCCTGGCGTTCATCCCGGTGCGATTCCTTGAGCAGGGCGCGCTCAGCCTGATGGGAGCGATGTAGAATGCACCCGTTCCTGCTGGTTATCCTGGCGCCGGTCGTGGCCGGCCTGCTGGGCTGGCTGATCCGCAGGCTGCGGAACGAGTTCAGTTTCATCGGTGCGGTCTTCACCCTTTACTATGCGGTCCGGCTCTTCCTGAACTCACGCCACGCGGTCGCGAACCTCGACCTGTTCCAACTGGCAGGGATCCCGATCAGCCTGCGGCTCGATGCCCTGTCCGGTTTCATCCTGCTGTTCGTCGCGGTGTTCGGGGTCCTGATCGTGCTCTTCTCGTTCCGCTACATGAAAACCTGGACCGGGACCAAGGGCTACTACCTTTACCTGATGCTGGCGCTGACCGGGGCCAACGGGGTCCTGCTTGCGGCGAACCTGCCGACCCTGCTGTTCTTCTGGGGTACCTTGCTTGTGGTGCTCTATGGCATCCTGCTGGTCGGTCGTCGCGGTGCGGACAAGGCCGCCACCAAGGCGCTGGTGATTGTCGGCCTGTCCGACTTCGTGATGCTGCTCGGTATCGCAATCCTGCTGGTACGGGTTCCGAACGGCTGGGTCGACCTGGCGCCGCGCGTCCCGATGCCGCTGACCGACCCGACGATGATCCTGGCGTTCGTGCTGGTATCGGTCGGGGCGTTCGCCAAGGCCGGTTCGATGCCGTTGCACACCTGGATTCCGGAGGCATCGAAGACCTCACCGGCAACGGTGATGGCGTTCATCCCGTCCGCAATCGACAAGCTGCTCGGGATCTACCTGCTGACCCGGCTCTCGGTGTACGTGTTCGATATCAGTTCCAGCATGGTCCTGCGCAACGTGTTCATGGGAGTCGGTGCGGTTACCGTTATCGCCGCGGTGATGATGGCGCTGGTGCAGAAGCGGGTGATGCGGCTGCTGTCATTCCACGCGGTCTCCCAGGTCGGGTACATGATCATCGGGATTGGAACCGGCACCCCGCTTGGAATCGCGGGCGCGCTGTTCCACATGGTGAACAACACCATCTACAAGACCGGGCTGTTCCTTTCGGCCGGGTCGGTCGAACACTGGACCAAGACCGACGAGATCGACAAGCTGGGCGGCCTGGCCCGGCAGATGCCGCTCACGTTCTTCTCGTTCCTGGTCTGCGCTCTTGCGATTGCAGGCGTGCCGCCGCTCAACGGGTTCGTTTCCAAGTGGATGATTTACCAGGGCATCGTCGACATCGCCCGGGAAGGGAACCGGCTGTTCCCGTTCTTCCTCGGCGCCGCGATGTTCGGCAGCGTGTTGACGCTGGCTTCGTTCCTGAAGCTGCTGCACGCGGTTTTCCTCGGCGGCCGGCCGGCTTCACTCGCCAGGGTGCGGGAGGTCGGCTTCTCGATGTGGCTGCCGACCGTGATTCTCGCACTGGCGTGTATCGGGTTCGGGGTGTTCGCCTACCAGGGGCCGCTGCAGCAGTTGATCTACCCGGCCCTGCCGTTCGCGGTCGAGCCGATCGGCATCTGGCAGCCGCAACTGGCGACCGTCCTGATGGTGATCGCACTGGGAGTGGGCGCGGTCATCTACCTGTTCGGAACGGTGCGCAAACCGGTCGTGGGGAGGACGTTCGTCGGCGGCGAGAAGATTGCCGATGACGAGGAAAGCCGGGTCCCGGGTACGGCGTTCTACTCATCGGTCAAGGAACTGCCTCTGGTCGGGGACCTGCTGCGCTTCGGCGAGGCGGGCGCGTTCGACCTGTACAACTGGATTGACGGTCTCCTGACCGGGCTCGGGGTCGTGTTCCGCAACTCGATTGACTGGGGCGTGGAACAGGGCTATACCAAGATCGGCGAACTGGTCCGGGTGACGGGCAGAGGACTTTCGCACCTGATGACCGGGAGACTGCCGCTTTACCTTTCGTGGGTCCTGCTCGGGGCCGGACTGTTCTACCTGGTGTTGCTCCTGAGGTAAGTGATGATTGAACTCTACGTACTGCTGTTTGCGATGCTGGTCGCGGCAATCGTAGCCATCGAGGTGAAAGACCTGCTGGCCGCGGCGGTGGCGATGGGGATGGTCGGTTTCAGCGTCGCGGTGGTGTTCATACTCGTCCAGGCCCCGGACCTCGCGATTGTGCAGATTGTGGTCGAGATACTCGCGGTGGTGTTCTTCGCGGCCGTAATCCTGCGGACCACGCACACCGACACGACCGTCACCCGCCGGTTGACCCCGGTGATGGTACTGCCCGCGGTGCTCTATGGCGCATTCGTGGCCGTTTTCCTGACGGCGGTGGCGATGGTAATCCGGGAACTGCCCGTGTTCGGCGACCCGGTGATGCGGGTGGCGAGCAGTTACATCGCGGTCGGACTGAAGCAGACCGGTGCGGCCAACCTTGTGACCGCGATTATCCTTGATTTCCGCGCCTACGACACGCTGGGTGAAGCGGTCGTGCTGTTCACCGCGGTCGTCGGCGTGCTGACCGTGGTCCGGCAACTGGGACGGAAGCAGCAGGAAAAGCAGGCCGAAGTGGAGGAACGATAATGCGCGGCATGACAGTGATCGTTCAGACCGTGACGCGGCTGGTTGCCGGCATGCTGTTCCTGTTCGGCGCGTACATCATCCTGCACGGGCACCTGACTCCGGGTGGCGGCTTCGCCGGCGGGGTCATCGTCGCGGCCGCGTTCATCCTGGTGTCGCTGGCGTTCGGTTCGGTTGAGAACGTAGAACAGCAGCGCTACACCTTCTCGTCGGTGTTTGAG
>CBDUZK010000107.1:0-6943 GCA_965371675.1 uncultured bacterium
GGCCGCGCATTCCAGCACCGCTGTCATCTGGGGCATACCCACCCCGGCGACCACGCGGGTGGTGCAGATCGAACCCGGCCCGACCCCGACCTTGACCGCGTCCGCTCCGGCCCTGGCCAGGGCCAGTGCGCCCTCCGCGGTCGCGATGTTCCCGGCGACAATCTGCAGCTTCGGGTACTTCCTGCGCAGAGCCCGGGTAGTCGAAATCACGCCCTCCGAATGTCCGTGGGCCGTATCGACCACAATAGCGTCCACGTCCGCCTTGACCAGCGCACCGGCCCGCAGCATCCCGTTGCGGCCCACGCCGGTCGCGGCCGCAACCCGCAGGCGACGGCGGTCGTCGACCGTGGCGTTCGGATACTCCAGCCGCTTGATGATATCCTTGGTCGTAATCAACCCCCGCAGGTGTCCGGTGCGGTCGACAATCGGCAGCTTCTCAATCCGGTGCCGGCGCAGGATCTCGCGCGCCTTCTTCAACGTCGTACCCACCGGCGCGGTCACCAGCTTGTCCTTCGTCATCACGTCGGTCACCCGCTGGCTGAGGTCGTCCTCGAACAGAAGGTCACGCCGGGTGATGATACCGACCAGCCTGCCCTTCGGGTCCACGACCGGCAGCCCGGAAATCCCGGACGACTTCATCAACTCCTGGGCCTCGCCGATTGTCCGTTCCGGGCGGATTGAAATCGGGTCCACAACCATGCTGCTCTCGACCCGCTTCACTTTCGCCACCATGGTCGCCTGCTGCTCGATGCTCATGTTCTTGTGGATTACCCCGATCCCGCCGGCCCGGGCCATGGCAATCGCCATCTTCGCCTCGGTCACCGTGTCCATCGCCGCGCTCGACAGCGGCAACTGCAGCTTGATGCCGCGCGTGAAATACGTGTTGACCTTGACCTTGCCCGGCAGGACCCGCGACTCCCGCGGCACCAGCAGCACGTCATCGAACGTCAGGACCTGATCCAGTTTCTTCTTCATCTACTCCTCCCCCGGCGATTCGCCGGAAAGCCGACGCACGATTGCCGCCACCAGGTCGGGGTCGTAGCCCTCGAACCGGGCTACCTCCCCGCTTCTCCGACTTTGAATCACCACTGTTGGCAGCACGCGGATATCCAGTTGTACGACCAGGCTGTCGTCCGCCGGGACCGCCACGGCAAGTTCGCCCGCCGCGGCCGCGTCCCGCACCGGGTCCCGGGAATCAACCAGCACGGTCACAATCCCGACGCTGTCGGCCAGGGCCGGTAGCTCCTCGAGCAGCGGCACGCACGGCGTGCTCCAGGTGCTCCAGAACGCCAGCAGGAACGTATCCCCGGGTCCGGCCACGGTGAACCGCTCGCCCGCCGGCGTGCTCAGCCGCGTCATGCTGTCCGCGGCCCGGGGCGCGGCGACCGGCGACCCACAGCCTACGATCAGAACCAGGAGAATGACAGCCACAGACAGCCCCGCAGTTCCCCTGTGCAGTACACGAGGAGAACCTGTTGTCGGTATGATCTTACTAGAACCTGTCCTGGAGAGTTCTCACGTACGAAAGCTGGACCTTGACATCTTCGGCCTGCTCACCGGACAGGTCGCCTTCGAGCAGTTCCTCGTACACACGCTCGGCCCGGTCAAGTGCGCCGGCCTCCGCGTACGTGCGGCCGGCACTCATGATCGCCTCACCGGCGAGCGGCGAGTCCGGGTACTGCCGGTACGTCTTCTCGTACTGCTCCGCCGCACCCAGCGGGTTCCCGGTCTCTTCATCACAGTTCGCGATCCCGAGCGCGGCCGCGGCGCCGAGCACCGGGTCCTTCTTCCCGCCCCTCAGGAAAACCGCGTATTCCTTGCGGGCGTCTTCGAACCGCTGGCTGGCGTAGTAGATCTGGCCGAGGTAGTAGTGTGCGCGCACGCCCACCTTCTCCCGACCGTACTGCGAAGCCACGCCCTTGAACGCATCCTCGGCATCCTGCATCTGGCCCTGCGTGTAGATGCCGAGCGCCTCGGTGAACCGGAGCTGGGCCTCGGAGTTCGGGCCGCTGCTGCGCGACTGCAGGACCAGGATGCCGCCGACAATCACCACCAGTGCGACGCCGATGATGATAAAGAACCGCTGCGGGTCGTGATAGTAGAACTCAGCAGCCTTCTCGGTCAGTTGCTGAAACTTATCCTCTTTCAAGTCAGCCTTGCTGACTCGATGCTTGGCACGATATCTCTTCATAGTTGATTACCTTCCATGTACCCCTGAGGCGATTCGAACGCCTGACCTACGGTTTAGGAAACCGTCGCTCTATCCAACTGAGCTACAGGGGCGCAGTGGGCGATTATATTCGGAGCGGTCGGTAAGTCAAGCGGACGCCCGGCTCACCCGGCACGCGCGGTGTCCAGTACCAGTCGCGCAATCCGCTCCATCACCCCGGGCGGGCCGAGCATTCCCCGCAGCCTGCGCCCACAATCCCGGGCCGCTTCACGCGACCGAGGGTCACCCAGCATGCGGAGTACCTCCTCCTCCACCCGCCCCGCGGTCGGCTCCAGCATCTCGGGCACCGCGCCTTCCCGCAGCAGGATGTTCGGCAGGGAAAAGTACCTGAGCTTGACCAGCACGCGGGCCGCCAGGCGCGAAGCCGGTGACAGGTGATAGCAGACCAGTTGCGGAATCCCGAGCAATGCGGTCTCCAGGGTCGCGGTCCCGGATACGACCACCGCACACTCCGCGTGTTGAATCATCCCGTACCTGGCCTGCAGCGCGGGCAGCGGGTCACCCGAACCGCAGTCGGCCGGCGGGCCGAGGACAACCCCGCGCAGGTCGGGGCTCCGGGCTTCGAGAACCGTGGCGACCCGCTCGAACAGCGGGCGATGGTACGCGATCTCGGCCGGGCGCGAACCCGGCAGGAACACCACGTAACGCGCGTCCTGCTCCCATCCCAGCCGACCGATGACGTCCGACCGCGGGCACGAGGAGCCAAGCGCATCAAACAGCGGGTACCCGGTGAACCCGACGTCAATCCGCGCGGACCGCAACCGGGCCTCCTCGAACGGGAACAGGCAGACGACCTTGTCCGCCGCGCGGCGCAGGGCATGGGTCCGAAACCCACCCCACGCCCAGACCTGCGGCGGACCCAGGCAGACGACCGGCAACCCGAGCTCCCGGCACCTACGGCCAAGCGACAGGTGGAAACCCGGATACCCAATCAGAACCACGACGTCCGGCCGGCTCGCCGCAATGTCCCGCACCGCCCGCTTCACCAGCTTCCCCAGCTTCGGGGCGGCCCGGACTCCCTGCGCGAACCCGAGCACGCTCCCGGCCGCACCGGTCACATACTCAGGCCTCAGGACTATCGTGTCCGGCGCAATCACGGCCAGTTCCCGCTCAATCAGCGCGGCAAACAACCGGCCCGAAGGCTCACCCGCCGACAGCAGTACACGCACAGCCAGTCAGCCTAAGAGCGTCCGCTTGACTGTCAAGCCGGCTCCTCTACACTTCCGGCAGGCATCAGCATGAACTTCTACTTCGCCGAATCGAATCCCGAGCAGGCCGCCGTGACCCTGGTCGGCATCCCGCTCGACCGCACCAGCGCGCATATCCCCGGGACCCGGTTCGGCCCGATGAGCGCGCGGGTCGGGGCCGAGAACATCGAGACGTTCAGCCCTTACCAGGAACGCGACGTGACAGACGTTGCCGTACACGACGCGGGCGACCTGTCACTGGAATGGAGCACGCCCGAACGACCGCTCGACCTCATCCGCGACACCACCCGCGCCAACCATGCCGCCGGCCGGAAACAACTCGCCATCGGCGGCGAACACACCATCACCCCGGCCATCGTATCCGAACTCAGCCGAGTCTTCCCGGACCTGTGCGTCATCCAGTTCGACGCCCATTCCGACCTGCGCGACTCCTACCTCGGGGAATCATGGTCCCATGCGACCGCGATGCAACGCGTACTCGACCGCATCCCGCGGGACCGGCTGTTCCAACTGGGAATCCGCTCATTCGGCAATGGCGCGGAAATGGAGACCCCAGGCCTGTTCCGGTTCGAGGTCCTGCAGCCGATTGACGAAGTCCGAACCGCAATCGGCCGGCGCCCGACCTACGTCACCCTGGATGTGGACGTGCTCGACCCCGGCACCATGCCGGACGTACAGACTCCGCAGCCGGGCGGGTGCTCCTACCGCGAACTGGTCAAGGCCCTTGCCGCGCTCTCCGGCCTGGATATCGTCGGGGCGGACATCGTGGAGTTCTGCCCGCGCGGCGTACACCCGACCCCGGGAGCATCACTCGTTGCCGAACTGGTGCGGGAAATGACCCTGCTGCTTGCCCCGGCCGACTGACCCGACCACACACACTCCCGGCAGGTACGGAAACAGCGGGAATCAGTCGCGGACAACCGCCACGCGCTCGATGTGCGCGCCGCCCGCCGGGTTGAAGACCACCAGCAGGTAGATACCACTGGCCACGTCGTCCGGTCGCCAGACCGCACGGTGCATCCCCTCGTCCACGACCGGCTCGGCCACCAGTCGCCCGGTCAGGGTCCTGACCTCGACCCGGGAATCCTCCGGCAGGCTGTCGATAACGACCCGGCTGTGGAGCCCGAGCACGCACGGATTGGGATACACCGGCAGGCTCACGGCGCCGACCGGCGCGGAATCGGCGGCAATCTTCAGCAAGGACAGGCCTCGCAGGGTCCCCACCGCGACCACGCCCCGGTCCCGGTCGATTGCCACCGACGTGAAGAAACCGTTGACACCCTCGGTATTGGCAAGCAACCCGCTGTTCTGCGGCGTATAGCCGGTCCAGCGGGCGGAAACCGGGTCAAAGACCGACAACCCGACGTCGGTCAACAGCCACATCCGACCGGACGCGTCGGACCGCACCCGGTAGACGCTGTTCGACAGCAACCCGCTGTTCTCCGCGGTCAGAATCCGGAAACCCGAATCGGTCCGCACCGCCACACCCTGGGGCGTCGCGGCCCAGACGTTGTCGTCCCCGTCAATCGCCACCGAACGCACCTCGTTCGACGGCAACCCCTCGGTGATGACCTCGTACCGGTCGTCACCCGGCTCGTGCAGGGTGGCGCCGTAGTCAATCATGACCAGCCCGACCGTCAACCCGAGCCATGCCCGACCCCGGTTGTCGACCGCGAAGTCGTACCCGCCGCCCGGCGGGGGTGCCAGGCCGGGAACGTCGAACTGCATCTCTTCGCCCGCCGAATCAATCGCCACCACGATCCCGTCCGCATTGAACACCCACTTCGTATCGAACCGGTCGAGACCGAACGCGTCAATGATATTCCAGCCCGAGGAAGCGCCCCACTGGATTTTGTCCCAGTGCCCATCCTTGGGATCGTAGCTGCTGAGTCCTCCCGAGGCAGAGAAATGGGCGAACCAGGCCCGGCCCCGCGAATCGCACTCGGCCTGGATCGGCACGCTCAACACGTCACGTTTGACCGTGACCGCCCCGCCCTCCGGGTCAATCTGTGAGAAACCGTAGTACGAGCTGTAGTGACAGGCGTAGAGGAACCCGGTCACCGGGCTGAACGCGCAGGACATCACGATGCCCGATGCGATACCGCCGGTCGAGAAACTGGACCAGGATTGACCGGTTTCCCGATACCGGAGCCCGTTCCCCCGGTCCGTATTCCCGCCCATGCCCACCCAGAGACGCTCGCCCGCATACACAGCCCGGGTATCACCATCAAGCGCCAGCCGGAGGGTAGTGGAATCCGGCCCCTCGGAATAATACAGGCCCGTGTCGGTCGCGACGTAGATATCCGGGTCCGATATCTCCAGGTCGTATACCTGCCGCGCCGCCGGGAACCGGAACACCTCGCGAAACCCGGAATCGGTGAGCGCCGCGACGCCGTACTCGGTCGCGACCAGGACCGTGTCGCGCCAGACCCCGACCCCTTTGACCGAATCCCCCAGCGGCCTGCGAAAGCCCTGCCAGTCGGTGAACGAAGTATCAACCCGGGTGACACCGACATTGGTACCGACCCAGTACCCGTCGTGCACACCCAACGACAGGACCCGGTCACTCAGCAACTCGCGCTCGTTGACGACCGTGAACCGCCGGACGATATCGTCATCGAAATCCAGCGGCGTGCCGCCGGTCTCAACCACGTAGAGGCCGCGGTCCGAACCCAGCAGGAACCGGTCACCGTGCCGCACGACCGCGGATATGTGCTCGGGGACGTCGTTCGGCCGGTACGCGACCGCGGTCGTGCTGTCCTTCGGAACGACCCCCAGGCCCGCGCCGTCGGTTCCGACCCAGGCGTTACCCGCTTCATCCAGTTCGACCGCGGTGCACAGGTTTGCCGGCAGCCCGTCCGAATTGACGATGGTCTTCTCGACCTGCAGCGCGGCCGGGTCCAGGAAATACACCCCGCCGCGCGTCGCGAGCACCAGCAGCGAATCGCTGCCTCGAACGTCATTGACGAAGTTGGTGTTGGTGAACGAACGCCATCCGGCTCCGCCCGAAGCCGCCAGCAGCAATACCAGGATTACGTGCATATCAGGTTCGACGCCACACGTCCGCGCACAGTTGCCCGGTCAGAACAGGCCATGATCGACGAATCTCTGATGCCCGATTCTAGCCGCACCCGTTCCCCAGTCAATCACCGTGGAATCAACCCCGGTCCGCCGGACCGCGTCGGCCAAGCAGCAACAGGAAGCACGCCGCGCCGAGGACGGCAATGAACACACCGGCAATCCGCGGCCCGGTGGCGATGAGGAGCGCGATGCCGCCGAGCAAAGCGGTAACCAGGTACAGCAGGAGGAGAGTCCGCTTCTCATCCAGGCCGAGCGACAGCAATACGTGGTGGATATGCTCGCGGTCCGGGGTGAACATGCTCACTCCTCGATACGACCGGTGGAGCAGTACCCGGACCGAATCCGCCAGCGGGACGCCCAGTGCCAGGATCGGCACGAGCATGCTGACAAACGCCACGTTCTTGCCTGCGCCGACCAGGGCCAC